>DYPU01000031.1 GCA_020719725.1 Anaerolinea sp.
CCGCCATATATACGGGCTTTTACCAGTGAATCACGGCAATTCCTAGAGAACCAAAATAAATCGCTAAATCGTAAAGGTCTGTTCATGCGTTTCTCCAGTTTTGATTATATTTATCATACAATGTTTTGAGATCGGCTGAGCAGAAATTGCGGTAGCCTTTTTCTGAGAGGTAATTGTTTGCTGTCAGCGCTTGGGCTGGGCAGCTATTGGTGGAGAGAACGCAGGGCTGAGAGACTGAAAGGTTTTTGATGCGATCAGGCGTTAGCTGTCGCAGTGGCCCTGGTTAATATCAAAAAACCGTCCAATAATGGACGGTTTTTTGATATTAACTGGTTTTACAGTTCGATTGGGTTGCTCAGTAACGCGCCAATCAACTTGACGGCATTTTGAACATCGTTAATGTCCACCATTTCACTGGGGCTGTGGACGTAGCGGCAGGGGATTGAGATGCAGCCTACCGGTACGCCCGCTCGAACAAGTTGCATGGCGCGCGCGTCGGTAGTTCCGCCTAATAGCACTTCGCGCTGGTAGGGCAGTCGGGCTTTTTCAGCGGTTTTAATCATCCAATTAACAATACGTGGGTCCGATAACATGCCGCCGTCTTTGATTTTTATGGCTGGGCCTTTGCCAAGTGCCATTTCAAAGTTTTTACGGCCCGGCGTATCGCCCCAACCGGTCACATCAATCGAAAAGCCCAGGTCGGGGTCAATCCCAAACGCGGATGTTTCCGCGCCCCGGGTTCCAACTTCCTCCTGGGTGGTGAAGACAAAATAAACCTCGTACGGAGTGCTTTTAAGCGCGCGCAGCGCTTCAATCGCCACCGCGCAGCCAATCCGGTCGTCCATGCTTTTTGCAACCAGGCGGTCGCCCAGTTCCAAAAAGGGACGTTCGAAAGCCGCCACTTCACCCACCTTAATTGGGCAATCTTTGCGGCTTTTTGCGCCAACATCGATGAACATTTTTTCCACGCTGGGGGTATCGGTGGGTTTTTCAAGCGGCTCGGTGTGGATAATGCCGGGTGCGCCGCTATAAAAGCGTACCCGCGATCCCATCAGCATTTGCGGGTAAACGCCGCCGATGGTGGTGAAACGCACAAAGCCGTTTTCGTCGATGTGCGAGGCGATCAGGCCAATTTCATCCATGTGGGCGGCGATCATAATTTTCTTGGCGGGGGCAGAGCCAGGCGCGGGCGCTTTGCGCACGATCAGGTTGCCCAGCGCATCGACTCGAATTTCATCTGCCAGCCCGGTCACTTCGGCGCGAATGACCTCGCGGATGGCGGCTTCGTAGCCGGAGGGTGAGAAGGTTTCTGTCAGTTTTTGGATGAGAGACTTCATCGTATCTCCTTAAAAGGATGACGCTCCAGGGAGCAAAAGATTATTTCCGGTTGTGTAAGTAAAAACTTCGTGTTTGGTAATGACCGAGACGCTTTGACGTCCCATCACGGTCCAATCCAGGCCGGGTTTACCAACCAGTGCCGTGTCCTCGTCCAGCCCAAGCACATACTCCCCTTCGGGTAATAAGGCTTGTAAAATGGGAACTGTTAGGCCGCGCCAAACCAGCAATCGGTCAAAGTGCGGGAGAATGTGACTGTTGGGTAAAATGCCAAAAGCGGGCTGTTTGCGTAAACCAAAACTGCCTAAATCTGGCAAAAACGCGCCAAAAACCATTGCGCCAGCCGAACAACCTGCCAAAACTGCGCCTCGTAGGGTGGCTTTTTGAACCGCTTCCCAGGCATTGGTATTGACCAGGCTTTCGTACAGATAATGTGGCTTACCGCCCGAGAAATAAATCAGATCGGCTTGCTCAATTTGGCTGGCAAAATCAACATTTTCAGCTTCAGCTCGGCTGCCAATAGGCAACGAGGTTACTTGTGCGCCCAACGCGGCAAAATGGGTCTCGCCCATCTCCATCCAGCGTTGCAGGGAGGCCTGGCCTTCTGTTCCAGCGGCGGTTGGCAGGCAAATTACCAGCCGTGTTGGCCCGCTGTTGTGCAGCAAAAAACGGTCAGTTTCATCCATTACCGGCAAATATTCGCCGGAGCCGAGTAAGGCCAGATAGCCGGTGGTCGTTATCAGGTTATGGCCTATCTTCAGCCAGTAAATCTGGCGTAATGCGCTTAAGGGTGGCAGAAAGCAGGGCCAGGCTATTCTTCCAATCCTCCACCCGCATTACCAGCGTCGATGTATGCGCGTAACGGCCTGGGACGGAGACGGAAACCGCTGGAATTCCGGCTTGCTGACGGTGGATTGCGCCTGCATCTGTCCCGCCGCCGCCCGGCTGCCGGTATTGGTAGGGGATTTTTTCGCTGTCGCCGGTTTCCGCTAAAAAGCGTACCAGGCGCGGATCGCTCAACGTCCCGGAGTCGAAGGTATATAGCGCTGGGCCAAAACCGAGCCGGGTGTTATAAAAAATATTTTCTTCATCTGCATAGTGTGGCAAGTCATTGGCCGGGGTCGAGTCAATCGCAAAAGCCAGGTCTGGCTTAAAATAGTTGGCTGCCACTTTTGCCCCGCGCAGGCCAATTTCTTCTTGAACCGAAAAGGAAAGGCACAAATCCAAATGGGCCGGAGCGTTTTTGAGCAATTCCACCAAAATGGCGCATCCAACCCGGTTGTCGATGGCTTTGGCAAAAATTGAGGGGCCAACGCGCTTAAAGCGCGTTGCGAAGGTGGCTCGCTCGCCAATTTTGGCTTTACCGCCGGGACCAATATCGATGCACAGTTGGTCGAGCGGAATCTTGCGTTGGCGTTCTTCGGGCGTGGTCAGGTGAATTGGACGCGCCCCAATGACGCCGGGGGTTTTATTTTTGCCCACCAGTACCGCCTTCCCCACTAATTGGCGTACGTCCAGCCCGCCGACGGTTTCAAAGCGGTAAATGCCTTCGCCGTCTTCAGCAATCAGCATAAAGCCTACTTCGTCCATGTGGGCGTCGAGCATCACGCGCAGCGCTTTAGAGCCTGAAGCGGCCTTTTTGGTTACCAGAACGCTGCCCAGCGCATCCACCTTGACTTCATCGGCATAAGGGCGCACTTCTTCCAGGATGATCTGGCGCACTTCGCCTTCGTCGCCAGAAACCGCGCTGGCGTTGCAGAGCTTTTCAAGCAATTTGAATTGGGGAGTGCCTATCGTCATTTTTTCAGCCATGATTAATCTTCCCAGACAATTTTTTCAACAAAATCCGATTCAAGCGCGGCGATAAACTCTGCCAGTAACCGCCCAGCGCGCTGAATGTCTTTCAGCGCAACCACTTCGACCGGGGTGTGCATGTAGCGCAGCGGAATGCCGATGACCATGGTTGGGATGCCCTCGGCGCTGATTTGCATGGCGTAAGCATCGGTGCCAGAATGGCGTGGCATGACCTCGGTCTGATACGGAATTTCAAGTGTCTTGGCGAGTTCTTCAAACTTTTTAAACAAAAATGGATGCAGGTTTGGTCCAAAACCCAGGGTTGGCCCTTTGCCAAAGGGAAATGTCTGCCAGTCGCTTGCGCCGGGGCCTTTGGCAAACGTCACATCGATGGCAATCGCCAGCGCGGGGCGCAGGCTGTGGGCCGAGGTAAATGCTCCGCCAAATGTAACTTCTTCTTGCACTGTGGCAACTGTCCAAACATCCCAGAGATGAGTCTTTTTCTGCAATTCGTCCAGCGCAATCGTCAGCACGGCCACCGAGGCGCGATTATCAAGTGAGTGCCCGGCCAAAGTCTCGCCGGTCAATTCGACCGGCTCGGTGGCATAAGAGACTAGATCGCCGATCTGAATTTTGGCATTGACTTCTTTGGGCAGCAGGCCGGTTTCGATGAAAAGCTGATCTATTGGAACCGGGCTATCGCTCAATGCGGCTGGCAGCAGCCGCGCTACGGGTTGAACAACAATGCCGGGCAATTCCTCGGTTTTTCCGCTGCCTGTAGCGTGAATGGTGACGGGCGTGCCGGGCAAAACCCGCGCATCCACTCCGCCGATTTGGGTCACGCGCAGAAAACCATCCTGTAAGCGCGTCACCATCATACCAATTGCGTCCATGTGAGCGGCAATCAAAATTGAGGGGCGCTGCGCGCCTGCCTCGATCTTGGCGGTTCCGCGTTTGAGCGCTTCGAGCGATCCAACCTTACTGCGGCGAATTTCATCCACCAGCGGCTGCCAGGTGGCGGTGATAATTTCGGCGGCAGGGGTTTCATACGCCGAAAGGCCAGATGTGGAAAGCAGGGATTTAAGAAAAGGGGTTAGTTCCATAGGCTCTCATTTAAATAAAGCGCATTAGGGAGATGTCGGTGTATTCGAAGGCGCAAGCGGGGTATCACTGGCCGGTATCAAGGTTGGGCTGGCGGTATCGGTGGCCGAAGGTGTAAAAGTTGGGCTGGGAGGCAGGGCCGTTTTGCTCGCGGTTGCGGTAAAAGTTGGCGGGATCAGGGTAAAGGTGGATGTTGGGGGCAGGGGTGTAAATGTATTGCTGGTGGCTGGGAAGGGGGTGTAGCTGGGAGTGGCGGTAGGTGTGGCTGTGAAGGTGGCGCTGGCGGTGGGCGTGGTGGTGAAGGTGAGCGTTAGCAGACTGGGCGTGGGAGATGGCCCGGCAGTGGTCGGAATGATGAGCAGCGTTTGAGTTGCGGTTTGGCTGGGGACAACCAGGGTGGGACTGGGGGTTGGGGGGGGTTCGCCAGGCGTAAGTGTCAAAGCAATCAGCCCCAGGCAATAGCACGGAATGGTTGCCAGGATAATGGAGAGAAGTGCTCTTCGGCGGCGGTTGCGAACTTCGTCATGGCTAAACACGCCGTTATGATACCACATCTGAAACGAAGGTAAAATAAGCCCATGATACCGATTCGACTCAAACTCTCTGGCTTTCTTTCTTACCGCGACCCGGTGGAAGTGGATTTTACCGGCTTTACAATGGCCTGTATTTCCGGGCAAAACGGCGCGGGGAAATCATCTTTGCTCGACGCCATTACCTACGCTTTGTTTGGTCAGGCCCGTAAAACGGGTGAAGCGCTGATTCATTCGGCCAGTGAGATGGCTGAAGTGGCGCTGACTTTTGATTACGAAGGCAACCAATATCGCATTCAACGCATTCTGGCGCGTGGTAAAAGCACTGTATTGGAATTCCAAATTTTGGATGGCGAGCGCTGGCGGCCTCTGACAGAGCGCTCGACCCGCGAAACCCAATCTAAAATTGAGCAAATGCTGCGGTTGGAGTATGAAACGTTTGTGAATGCCTCGTTTTTTTTGCAAGGCAAAGCCGATCAATTTACCCAGCAACGGCCCTCTGACAGGAAACGAATTTTAGCGAGTATTTTGGGTCTCGACCAATGGGAACTTTACCGTGAGCGTACTGCCGAGCGCCGTAAAGCCCTGGAACGCGAGGTGGATACGGTGGATGGCCGCCTGGCCGAAATTTACGCCGAACTAAATGAAGAACCGGCGCGTCAGGCGCGGTTGGCTGAATTGGAAATGCAGTTGCAAGAGATGGCTGTTAACCGTAAGATTCAGGAAACTGCGCTGGAAACAGCTCGGCGGATGGCGGCTGTGCTTTCACAGGAACGCAAGCTGACTGAAACGTTGCTGGCTGGGCTGGAGCGTTATCGCGCCAACCGTACGACGCTTTTGGCGCGTTTGGCAGCCAAAGCCGCCGAGCGTAAGACCCAGTTTGAGCTTGTACAGCGCGCCGCGCAGGTCGAAGCGACTTATCGCGCCTGGAGCGAAGCGCGCGCTACGTTGGAGGTTCTGGAGGCTGCCGCGACCCAGTTTCGCGCGCAGGAGAAGCACCGTCAGCCATTTTTGGATGAAATTAACCGCGAGCGGGCGCGGTTAGAGCAGGAAAAGCTGGCTTTGGAGCACCAATGGTCAGCGGTGAGCGCTCAGTTTGCGGTGGTGACAGAGTTGGAAAAAGACCACGAACGCGCCAGCCAGTCGCTGGAGATTGCCGGGCAAAAGGCGCATTTGCGCGAGGAATTGCGCGCCAGGTGGGATGAACTGCGTCAGCGCCAGGCCTGGCTTAAGGCTGAAAATGATGGCTTGAAAACGCAGATGTTGGCGATGGATGAGCGTATTAATAATCTGGCAGAGAGTGAGACCGGCAATTGTCCGTTGTGCGGGCAGGAGCTTTCGGCCCAGCATCGGGCCGAGACGGTGGAACTGCTTAGGGGGCAGGGCAAGTCTCTTGGAGATCAGTGGCGAGCGAATCGGGCCGAGACAGAGTTGATTACCGGCCAGGTGGCAGAGCTTGAAGCGCAGGTTAAAGGACTGGCTGTCGCAGAAATCGACCGGGTGCGCCTGGCGGCGCAACTTTCAGCGTTGAGTGAGCGCCTCGAAGCGGCGCGGCAGGCTGGGGGGGCGTGGGAAGCGGGTGGCAAAATCCGTTTGCTGGCGGTGCAAGACCAGTTAAATGGTGAAACGTTTGCGGCGCAGGCTCGTTCCGAATTAACCAGATTAGATGAAGCCATGGCCCAAATGGGTTACGATTTGGCCGCGCACGAGCTTGCGCGGCAGAACGAA
Organism: Anaerolinea sp.; assembly: GCA_020719725.1. GTDB lineage: Bacteria > Chloroflexota > Anaerolineae > Anaerolineales > Villigracilaceae > UBA8950. The sequence goes on from DYPU01000031.1 coordinate 6,489, forward strand.
TTGGCGGGACGCGCAAGTGAAGTCGATTTTCGCAATTTGGAGGCGGCCAGGGCGGCTTTGAGGCCGTTGGAGGATGAGGTTGGTTCGTTGCAGATGCAGGCGCAGGCGTTGCAAGTTGAATTGGATGGGCAGGAAAATGCTTATGCTGAGGCGGTGGCTCGTTTGGCTGAGGCCGAAGTGGGCGCGCCGAATTTGGCGTTGACTGAACGTGGCTTGTATAATTTGCAGGAGCGCGAAAATCGCATGAACATGGAGGTGGGCGGGGCGCGGCAGTTGGTGGCGGTTTTGGCGAACCGCAGGGCGCAGAAGGCGCAATATATGGCGCGGCGCGAGGAGTTGGCCGGGGAGATTGCCCGTCATAAGGTGCTGGAACGCGCTTTTGGCAAAGATGGTGTTCCGGCGTTGTTGATTGAGCAAGCTCTGCCGCAGATTGAGGAGAAGGCCAACGAGTTGCTGGATCGGCTTTCGAATGGTGGGATGAGCGTGCGTTTTGTAACTCAGGCCGAGTTTAAAGATAAGAAGCGAGATGATTTAAAGGAAACGCTCGATATTGCGATTAGCGACCCGGCTGGGACGCGCGATTATGAGATGTTTTCGGGCGGTGAAGCCTTCCGGGTTAATTTTGCCATTCGATTGGCGCTTTCCGAAATTTTGGCCCAGCGCACCGGGGCGCGCCTGCAAACATTGGTGATTGATGAGGGTTTTGGTTCGCAGGATGCTCAGGGAATTCAGCGCCTGATTGAGGCGATTAATACGGTGAAGAATGATTTTGCCAAGATTTTGGTCATTACCCACCTGGATGAACTCAAAGACGCTTTTCCGAACCGCATCGAGGTCGAGAAGGGTGAGCGCGGCAGCGTGGTGAGGTTAATTTGAAACTCATCCAACATGAATTGGTCAGAACAATCAAACTCCTGCCGTTGATTGTGAAAATTTTGGGGCTTTTTATCGCTTCACTGGCCCCGCTGATGTTTCTGGTGGGGCTGATTGCCGGGCTGGATCGTTGGGGGACGCATACCCGGTTTTTGGATAGGCTGGAGGCTTACGGCAAGACCACCGAAGCCAGGGTTAGCTATGTGGATCAAGAATACAACCGGGCCGGGCTGGATTTTGTCGATTCGGCTGGTCAGCAGCGTTACGGCACACTGGATTTTCGCTACTACCCACCCGATGTGGTTAAAACCATTCGTCAGGGGAGCAAACTGCAAGTAGTGTATATCGATGCCCTGGTTTCTGAGAGCGAAAAAACCGCCCTGGCCGAGTATTACGACGAAGTCCGCGCGGCTCCGGCGGTAACAGCCGATATTTGGTGGCTATTAGGCATTACCTGGCTGTTGATTGCTTTTTATCCGCAGTTTACTTTTTTAGGATTTGCTGATTTGGATAAACTACTGATCCCCACACCCCGAGCCTAGCCCTATGGAACTTGCCTCTAACCTTGCCCTGGCCGCCGGAATCATCATCGAAATTTTGCTTTTGTGGGAAACATCCGACCGGCAGAAAAACGTAGGAATCGTAACGCCCGGCTTCAGCCGCTTGCAGGAAATCATCGCCTTAACCCTGCTGGTCTCATGGAGTTTGATAGCCCTGGCTGAATTTTTTAAGCCCGCTCTCAACTTAACCCTCTTGGACAGCCTCCAAAGTGCAATCATGCTGCCCTTGTTTATGTTTCTATTCGTGTATGGCATGGTTGCCCCAAAGCTCCTGCCACGCATCAACGAACAGACGATTGTGGTCATTACTGCTGTGATTGCCATCACATTGGTGCGCAGAAGCGATTTGACCTGGTATGCCTGGGCAGCCTTGCTCTTGCCGCTGGCTGGGATTGTTCTCCTGGCGCTGACCAACCGGCTCCTTTCTCCGGCTATGAAAAGCCTTTTTTATTTCTGGTACTTAATCTGCCTGTTCCTAATGGCCTACCAGAGCAATTTTGATCTCTTTTTCAACGCCCCCACTGAAACACAAACGACGCTCGATTACTTTATCAGCGGCGCATCCGGGATTTTCCTGCTTTTGCACAGCATCTTCCTGGTGCGTTTCTTCCTAATGCTAAGCGCCAATATCCTGCCCAAGAACCGCTATCTAATTCGACAGACGATGCCGCAGTTGTTCAGCGATGAGCAAATGCCACGCTACAAATTCATCGTGATTTTGCTGCTGGTCGTTATCGTCTTGTGGGCCAATCGCCAAATTGGCTTTGTCTCAGACCTGAGCTTTTCCAACTTGTTAATTCTATTTATTGTCCATTTTATGGATCGCTCTACTCACCTTACCCCAAAAACCGTATGAACCTCTACTTCGCGCTTTCCACCGTCCTATTTTTCGGAGCCATCACCATCATTTATTGGCTGCACAACCAGGCCTGGCTCAAAGTTCAAACCGCGCCCGCCGCGCCGCCCGCCGCTGGGCCACGCATCAGCGTTCTCATTCCGGCCCGCAACGAACAGAAAAACATACAGCGTTGTCTTCAAGCCGTCTTGGCGCAAGATTATCCTAATTTTCAGGTTTTTGTGTTGGACGACCGCTCGACCGACAGCACGCCCGCTATTTTGGCCGAACTCTCCACCCACGACTCCCGGCTCGTTATTTTGCATGGACGCGAGCTACCCGCAGGCTGGACCGGAAAACCTCATGCCTTGCACCAGGCCGCCGCTGCCGCTACCGGCGAATGGCTTTTATTTTTAGATGCGGATACTTTTCTCTACCCCAACGCCCTGTCTGCCGCATTAGCCTCCGCCCAAAAAACTGGCGCAGATCTCTATACCGTGATGACAGAGCAACTGCTTGGCTCATTTTTGGAAAAAACCGTCATGCCGCTGGTTTTCACTGCCCTCTCGGTCGGATTTTCCCCCAACAAGGTCAATGACCCACACAGCCGCGCAGCCATTGCCAACGGACAATTCATCTTCATTCGGCGGCCTAAAAACAACAGCCCATCCAGGCTAACTACCCGCCCGGCTGCCGTAACCGTAGTTCCCGGTAGGCCGCTTTAAGTTACTTCTTTTCAGCCAACCCAAGCCAAAACCGGGTCAAAAACCAGGCAGCCAGCGAAGTTAGCGCAATTAGAGCCATAAAAAATAGAATCACCACTGAAATACCCGAATTGAAAATGGGCGAGGGAGGCGGGTGCATCACATAATCTGCGGCAGAAAAGATATAACGCAAAACAACAATGAACAGGATATTTGCCAACGCGGTCAGCCAGGGCAAGCTAAACAGCCACAGCCCCAACTGCAACAATATCCCCGTCACAGCAAAAGTTAGCGCCAGCCGAAACCGTGGCTCTGCCAAAAAAAGCCCGTTCCAATTGGATTGCATGGCCCACAATGAGAGCGGCAGATAACTGACCCAGAACACAATCCCGGTTCGGCCAAGCGCCGCCGACCAATTGTAGAACCAGCCCTGGCGCGCCACCAAAGCCGACAGCCGCGAAGCTATCAACCCCAAAAAACCGGCCAGGGCTGCCGCAAAAAAAGCGATTTCGGCGGCCAGCACCCAGGCCCCGTGCAAGTAAACCACCCGCACATTAGAGCCAAGTGATTTTTCCTCCGGCCCAAAGAGCGAGATGGCAAGAATCAGCGCCAATGTGCCAAAAAATGCAAAAAGTGGATGTTTTAGGAAATTTTTCATGGCCTGATTTTACCCTTGCTTGTCGTAAAATACCCTTATGACAAAAAATAAATATTATGTAGTTTGGAAGGGACACCGCACTGGGGTTTTTACCAGCTGGGCCGAATGCTCCGCGCAAGTGTCGGGCTACCCTGGCGCAGAATATAAATCTTTTGCCTCGCGCCAGGCTGCCGAGGCTGCGCTGCACGCCCGTTATGAAGATTTCAAAGGCAAGCCAGCTTCTTCTCAGGGCTGGCTGCTCACACCCAGCAAACCGATACTCCCCTCGGTTTGTGTCGATGCTGCTTGCAGCGGCGCCCCCGGCCCGGTGGAATATCGCGGTGTCCTAACAGAATCGGGCCAATTGCTCTTTCAACAAGGGCCGTATCTGGATGGAACCAACAACGTCGGAGAGTTTTTGGCGCTGGTTCAGGCCCTGGTCTGGCTCGAAAAACAAGCCCAATCGCTGCCAGTCTATTCTGACAGTGAAAATGCCCTGGCCTGGGTTAAGGCCAGGCATTGCCGCACTCAACTGGCGCACACCTCCAGAAATGTGACTCTATTTGCCGAAATTGCCCGCGCTGAAACCTGGCTGGCCGAGAATGATGCAACCTGCCCCATCCTCAAGTGGGATACCCGGAGCTGGGGCGAAATTCCCGCTGATTTTGGGAGAAAGTAATTGAAAAAATTTTTCACAATCGGTTTTGTGGTTTTTCTGGGGCTGATTATCTATTGGGCCAACACAGCGAGTATGCCAGCCCTGGTGAAACAAATTTACCGTTTTCCATTTGGCGACAAACTGGGCCATTTTACGCTTTATGCAACGCTGGCGTACTTACTCAGTTTGGCAATGCCTTTCAAAAAAGTCACAATTTTTGGAAAACCAATCGCATTGGGCGTTTTACTAGCGTTGGGGTTTGCTACGCTGGAAGAATTTAGCCAATTTTTCTTTCCCAGCCGCACTCCAGACCTGTTTGATCTGGCTAGTGGCTATCTGGGCATTTTTGCATCCACCCTCATCCCCTGCATAAGAAACGCCTGCCCGCCACCCTCAGACATTGGAGACCAGACATGAAAACTGCTTTACTGGTAATCGATATTCAAAAAGATTATTTTCCTGGCGGCAAAATGGAGTTAGATGGCCCGATGGATGCCGCCAAAAAAGCCTATGGCCTGCTGCAATGTTTTCGGGAGCATGGCGGGCATCATGTTCATATTCAGCATATTTCCCAAAACCCCCACGCCACCTTTTTTATCTCTGGAGAGCGAGGCACTGATATTCACGACCTGGTGGCCCACTTTGAAGGAGAACCCATTGTTTACAAACACTTTCCCAATGCTTTCCGCGCAACCCATCTACTCGAACTACTCCAAAACTGGCAAGTGGAACGCCTCGTTATCTGTGGCATGATGACACACTTGTGTGTTGATGCCACTGTCCGGGCCGCCGCCGACCTCGGGTTTCAAGTGATTCTCGTTTCTGACGCTTGCGCCACCCGGTCTTTGCGCTTTAATGGCCTCGACGTACCCGCCGCGCAAGTCCAGGCTGCTTTTTTGGCGGCGCTCCAATCGTATGCCCAAATTATCCCCACCGTCGAGGCGCTCTCACTTCTGGGCGCAGAATATGCCCGTAAAACCCCAATTGTGACAATCACACCATTGCCGAAGTGAACCCGCGCCGCCTGGCCCAGGTAAACCTTTCACGCATCAAACACAACCAACAGGTTTTTGCCGCCACACCCGAAAGCACACTGCGCCTGGGTGATATTGTTATGGCAGTTGGTCCAGCCGCCGAACTGGACAAGCTGACCCTGCTTTTGGGCCAGGAAACCAACAAGCGCATGGATGTCAATGCCAGCGCTTACCCCGCCGCCCTCATCCTCAAAATCCTGCTGGCCCAGGCCCTGGTTGAGATTTTAAAGAGACTGCTATAGCCGCAATCTCAAATAAAAATCCCCCGCACATACACGAGACAACCCACGAATTGAACGCGGCTTTGCGGAGATGGCAGTGGCCAGTTCATCCGGTTCGACATGCTTGAGCAGGTACCAGATCGCTCCGGCGCGCCCGGCGTGGAAAATATACCCGTCTTAGTGATGAGAAGTAACGGTAATCACCCACGCATCTGGACATTTTCGAATCCATCAGACCAACATCCAACTGGTTTTGCTCGAAAAAACTGACAGCGTCGGCATCCGAATCGGCTTCAGCGATCACCGTTCGTATCCATCCATTTTTAGAGATTACAGCCCTGTCCACAAGTGGATGCATTGTAACTGGTGGGATTTATAGCTAAATAATTAAAAAGAGTCTTAAAAAATTTAGATTTGTTTGAGCAAAATTACAGCTAAAATAGAAGTCCTTTCAAGGAGATTCGCATGAAAAACTGGATTCACTTTTGGCTTTTGTTGGCACTGCTGCTGCCTTTTAATGTTGTTCAGGCTCAAAGTGCTGCCAACCCTGAAACTGTCACAATTCCCGGTACATTGCAATCGGAATTGGGCTGTTCTGGCGATTGGCAGCCCGATTGCGACAAGACCTATCTGGTCTATGATGCCGAAGACGATATTTGGCAGGGGACTTTTTTGGTTCAACCGGGCAACGATGGTGATAAAAAAGGCTCGCGCTACAAGGTCGCTCTGAACGGGGCCTGGACCGAGAACTATGGCGTGAACGCTACCCCTGGCGGAGCCGATATTCCACTGCTGGTAAAAGAGCCAACCGAAGTAAAGTTTTATTATGACCACAAAAATCATTGGGTGACAGATAATGTCAATTCGGTGATTGCGGTTGCAGTGGGCGATTTTCAACAAGCGTTGGGCTGCGCCAATAATAACGATGCCTCTTGCTTGCGTTCCTGGCTCCAAGACCTGGATGGTGATGGCGTGTTTTCGTTTTCCACAAACCAGATTCCAGCCGGGACATATTCAGTGGCGGTAACGCTTTATGAAGATGCCAGCCAGGTTGCAGTGCAACCGCTGGAACTGACCGTGAAGGAGGCTGGTGCCGAAATTTATTTTGGTTTTAATGCCAGCAAAGGAGAGTTACTTGTGAGTGACGAAGGCGCGCCGCGCGGCAACCTTGCCAAGCTGATGGCGCATTGGGTGACGCGCGACACAATTTTATGGAATGTGGCCGGGTCGCCGAGCTATTCTTATAAACTGCACTATGCCCCACAGGCTGGGCTGGCTCTTAAACCGGGCGGAATTAGCGGCGGCCAAGAATTTGAACTCACTTATCAGAAAGATGGCCCCGGCAGCGCAGTTTTTGAGCGTTTTCCACATCTTCAGGGCCTAACCACCCTCACCCTTTCGGAAGCAGACCTGGCGCAGGTTCCAGAATTGTTGACAGGCCAGGTGGCGGTTTCTGCCTGGGATAAAACCGGCAAAATGGTAGACGCTGTCGGGTTGCAAATTCCGGGGGTGTTGGATGATCTCTATCGTTACCAGGGCGCATTGGGGGTCAGCTGGGAAAATGATCAGCCGGTACTGCGCGTTTGGGCACCGACCGCGCAAAAGGTGAGGCTGATCCGTTTTGTGGATTCTTCGTCAGATGCCGCCGAGACCGTCGCTATGTCCTACGAAAAAGAAACCGGTGTTTGGAGCCTCACCGGCCAGGCGGATTGGAAAAATCAGTTCTATTTGTTTGAAGTTCAGGTTTTTGTACCTTCTACCGGCCTGATTGAAACCAACCTGGTGACTGATCCTTACTCCTTCAGCCTTTCGATGAACGGCAAGCGCAGCCAGCTGGTTGATTTGAACGACCCGGCTCTCAAACCGGTCGGTTGGGACGGGTTGGCTAAACCGGCCCTGGCCGCGCCCGAAGACATTGTGCTGTACGAATTGCATGTGCGCGATTTTAGCGCCGCTGATGCCAGTGTCCCCGCTGAATTGCGCGGCACATTTAAGGCCTTTACGGTGACAGATTCGAATGGCATGACCCATCTTAAGCGGCTGGCCGAAGCCGGGCTGACACATATTCACTTGCTGCCCGCCTTTGATATTGCCAGCGTCAACGAAGATAAAAGCACCTGGAAAACTTGGGATGAAACCGCGCTGGCGGCCTTGCCAGGCGATTCTGAAGCGCAGCAGGCCGCTGTGGCCGAAGGCGTGAGCGAGGACGGCTTTAACTGGGGCTACGATCCACTTCATTACACTGCCCCCGAAGGCAGCTACGCCACCAACCCCGATGGCGCGGCGCGCGTCTTGGAGTTCCGCGAAATGGTGCAGGCCCTTAACCAGTCGGGCCTGCGGGTGGTGATGGATGTGGTCTATAACCACACCAATGCCAGCGGTCAAAATCCGAACTCGGTTTTAGACAAAATTGTGCCGGGCTATTATCATCGCCTGAACAGTGAAGGTCAGGTGCAGCGCAGCACCTGCTGTGATAATACGGCCAGCGAGCATTATATGATGGAAAAATTGATGATTGATTCGGTGCAAACCTGGGCCACTGCCTACAAGGTGGATGGCTTTCGTTTTGACCTGATGGGCCATCACATGCTTTCAAACATGACCGCCTTGCGCGCCAACCTGGATGGGCTAACCCTTGCCAGCGCGGGCGTGGATGGCAAACAAATTTATGTCTACGGCGAAGGCTGGGATTTTGGCGAAGTTGCCAAAAATGCGCGCGGCGTAAATGCCACTCAACTGAATATTGGCGGTTCGGGCATTGGCGTGTTCAATGACCGCTTGCGCGATGCGGCGCGCGGGGGTGGGCCGTTTGGGGCACTGCCAGAGCAGGGTTTTCTGACCGGGCTTTTGTTACAGCCCAACCAGTACGAGAAACGCAGTGACAGCAATCAGCGCGCCAAACTAAACGAATACACCGATTGGATTCGGATTGGGTTGGCGGGTAACCTGGCCGAATACAAACTTTTCAATTCCAATGGCTACGAAGTTCCCGGCAGGTTAATTGGCTACAATGGCAGCCCGGCTGGATACACTCTCGACCCACAAGAAAACATCGTCTATGTTTCGGCGCACGACAACGAAACGCTTTGGGATGTGATTCAGGCCAAGTCGCCCGCTGAATTAGCGCTGTCTGACCGGGTGCGAATGCACAACCTGGGCCTTGATCTGGTGCTGCTTTCGCAGGGTGTGCCTTTCTTCCACGCCGGAGACGAATTACTCCGCTCGAAGTCACTTGACCGTAATTCGTATAACTCTGGCGATTGGTTCAACAAACTGGATTTTACCTACCAGTCGAACAACTGGGCCGTTGGTCTGCCGCTTTCGGGCGATAACGCCGATAAATGGGACATCATCCGCCCGCTTTTGGCCGATCCGGCCCTGAAAGCTGGCCCAGAAGAAATCGCTTTTGCCAGCGCCAATTTTGAGACTTTTCTAAAAATCCGTAAAAGCTCCGGGCTGTTTCGCTTGCAAACCGCCGAGCAGGTACAGGCTCAAATGAGCTTCATCGGCGCGGGCAAAGAGCAAACCCCTGGTTTGATTGTTTACCAACTCAACAATGAGGGGCAAACCCGGTTCGCAGACCCATTTAAGCAAGTGGTAGTGGTCTTTAACGCCAGCCCCGTGCCGCAAACGATTGCGCTGGAAGCGGCCAAAGGCCAGGCCTTTGAACTGCATCCCGAACTGCTGGCGGGCGTGGACGAGGTGGTGAAACAAGCCGCTTTTGAAAGCGCCAGTGGCGTCTTCAGCGTCCCGGCCCGCACCACAGCCATCTTCGTGGTCAAAGACAGCAATTGGAATGCTGCCACTCAGGTGAGCGCCCCCGCCAATTCTGTTCCTGAGAAGCAATCGGCAGGCGGCCTGCCGTTGGCGGCCTGGCTGGCTGGGCTGTTGGCATTTGTAACGGCTCTTTATCTCGTGTTTCGGCGTAAAAAGAAACAGGCCTAACTTGCAAAGATAAAATGGCGCTACTGGTTCTGGGGTAAAACCCGGTCGCCTGGCCCAGGTAAAACATTAAAACCGGTAGCGCCATAAAACGAGCACACCCAAAGTGTGATTCTACTTTTTTAAATACCTCGGCTGGGTCAGCACTTCGGGACGCAAAATCTCATCCAATTGTTCACGGGTTAATAACCCCTGTTCCAGCACAATTTCTGAAACCCCTCGCCCGCTGGCATAGGCTTCTTTAGCAATTGCGCTGGCATTTTCGTAACCAATATAAGGATTCAAAGCGGTCACAATTCCAATCGAATTAGCGACCAAATCGCGCAGGTGAGACTCGTTGGCGGTAATTCCGCGCACACAGCGCTCGGCCAAAGTCAGGCAGCCCTGACGCAAATAAATGAGACTATTAAGCAGATTATGAGCAATAATCGGTTCAAAGGCATTTAACTGCATTTGCCCGGCCTCCGCGGCAAAGCTGACGGTGATGTCGTTGCCGATCACTTCAAACGCAATCTGATTGACAACCTCCGGGATGACCGGATTGACCTTGCCCGGCATAATGCTCGACCCGGCCTGAACCGGCGGCAGGTTGATCTCTCCAAACCCGGCCCGCGGCCCCGAAGAAAGCAAGCGCAGATCATTGCATGTTTTAGAAAGTTTAACCGCAATCCGCTTTAGCACGCCCGAAAGCTGCACAAATGCCCCGGCATCCTGAGTTGCTTCCACCAGGTTTTTGGCAGTACTATACGAGGTGCGGGTAATCTCGGCCAGGTATTTGGCCGCCAGCGGGGCATATTCGGGTGGCGCATTAATACCGGTTCCAATAGCCGTCGCCCCCAGGTTAATTTCCTGAATGAGCAGGGCCGCCTCGCGCAAGCGCTCCCGGTCTTCTTCCAACATCACCGCGTAGGTACTAAATTCTTGTCCCAGTGTCATTGGCACCGCGTCTTGTAGCTGGGTTCGCCCCATTTTAAGAATGTGGGCAAATTCTTTGGCTTTTGCATCAAAATCCTGGCGTAAAATTTCCATTGCCTCGGCCAGGCGCTCAATTTCAAAGCGCAGAGCCACTTTAACGGCGGTAGGATAAACATCATTGGTGCTCTGGCTCAAGTTGACATGTTCCAGCGGATGCAGCCGGCCATACTCTCCGCGCGAATGGCCCAAATACTCCAGCGCGCGATTGGCAATGACCTCGTTCGCGTTCATATTGGTCGAGGTCCCGGCCCCGCCCTGAATGACATCCACTACAAAATGTTCGTGCAGGTTCCCCTGCCGAATATCCTGGCAGGCTTGGACAATCGCGCTGGTGCGCTCATCGTCCAATTCGCCCAGTTCATTATTCGCCAGAGCGCAAGCCTGTTTGACGCAGGCCAGCGCCTCCACCAGGCTGGGATAGGCCTGAATGGTTGTACCAGAGATCGGAAAATTCTCCACTGCCCGCAGGGTATGGATGCCATAATAGGCCTCGGCTGCAACCTGACGCTCGCCGAGCAGGTCATGTTCAATTCGGGTGCTAGAAAGGGAAGGTTTCATGCCCAAATTGTATTCCAAAACCATCCCAAAAGTGATTCAAATTTTTCTGCTATACTTTGCTTTCTAAAAGGAGAGCCGATGTCAAAAGCTTTTCAAGACTACTACCCCGAAAGCACATCCCATTGTTTTGGCTGTGGCCGCCTCAATCAGCGTGGTCATCAATTCAAAACCGTTTGGGATGGCGAAGAATCGTTGACCCGTTTTAGCCCCGAACCATATCACACGGCCATTCCCGGCTACGTTTATGGCGGATTGCTGGCCTCGTTGATCGACTGCCACAGCACCGGCACCGCCGCGGCTGCCGTTTACCGGGCTGAGGGACGCACAATGGACAGCCTGCCGACCCTGCGCTTTGTCACCGCTGCGCTGCATGTTGATTACCTCAAACCGACTCCGTTAAATACCCTGCTCGAAGTGCGTGGCCGCGTCATCGCAATCAAGGGTCGCAAAGTGATCATTGCCTCCACGGTTTATGCCAACGGCATAGCCACTGTGCGTGGCGAGGTGGTTGCCGTTCAAATCCCTGAAGATTTTCTGGCCTGACGTATGCCCAACCTTGACCTGCCCGCACTAATTGCCTATCGCGCCCAGACCTTTTGCCTGCCGCCATCTCCTCGCATCACTTCTCCAACAGCCGCTCTCGATTGGGTCAATCAACGTGGATTTGCCTACTTTTGGCCGATGCGCACGATGACCCTGGTCACATCACCTGGGGCTGGAAAGATTCAGCGCTTGGCAAACGCCAGTGGTACTACGCCAAAGTCTTGCGCCGCAAAGCCACTCTCATATCCTTGGAGATTGCGCCTTATTTTTATGCGCTTTCTGAAAACTATGGCTCTCCCACAGAAGACCATATCATTGCTTATCAGGCAGGGCGTCTGACGCTGGAGGCCAAACAAATTTACGATGTGATTCTTGAAAAAGGGCCGCTTCATACCATTGAACTGCGCCGCGCTGCTCGGCTAACCAATAAGGGCAGCGATGCGATATTTAGCCGCGCGCTGGATGTTTTGCAGGCCGATTTTAAGGTCTTACCGGTGGGGGTGGCAGAAGCTGGCTCGTGGCACTATTCTTTTATTTACGATCTGACAGCCCGGCACTACCCGAATTTGCCCCAAAAAGCCCAACAGATTAGCGAAGCTGAAGCGCGTCAAAAATTACTGGAACTGTATTTTGCAGCAGTGGGGGCGGCCCAGTTGCGCGATGTGCTGCGGCTGTTTGGCTGGAGCAGCGAATTGAGTCAACGCGCCCTCACTCGCCTTGTAAACGGCGGGCAGCTGACGGGTGGCCTGACCTGGCCGAACCAGCCTGGAGAGTGGTTTGCTCTTTCCGCCCTGGAGCAGGCCTCGGCCCACTAATTTTCCAACTTCAGCGCAACAAAATATTTTTTTTACCGTATGATAATAGTGAGATTTTTTGATCTTACTATTCTTTCTCTATCTTTTTGCTATCAAAGTCAACCTAAATATTGACATTATGAATAATAAAGTTATAATTTTTTGTAATAATTTATATTTAAATTAAATATTTCAAGGAGAGTGTTATGAAACGTGATCGCGGTCAATTGGCTTTGGGATTAATCCTAATCCTGGCCGGAGCCTGGTTTGTGGCTGTTAACCAGTTCCCGGATTTGAAAACCTGGGCAACTCCCTATTTGGAATTCCCGCTCAACATCGTGGCGATTGGCGCGGCCTTATTGGTCGTTGGGCTGCTGGTGGGCGCACCTGGCATGGCCGTTCCCGCGGCGATTGTGGCCGGGGTGGGGGGGATTTTGTATTATCAAAATACATCGGGGGATTGGGATTCGTGGTCCTATTTGTGGACGTTGATCCCCGGTTTTATTGGGATCGGAACGGTTTTGCACGGTTTATTTAGCTGGAACGGCGCTCGCGCCCGCGAGGGGATGAATACCATTGTGGTCAGCGCCATTTTGTTTTTAATTTTTTCAACCCTTTTGGGTGGCCCGAACATTTTGGGCGGTTCGCTGGGGGTCGCAGCTCTGTTGGTGATTGCTGGCCTTTGGCTGCTTGCCAAGGGTTTGTTTAAGCGTGGAGAATAAAATGAAAATGCAGCGAAGTAGTTTATTTTTTGGGGTGATGTTGATTTTGCTGGGCGGGCTGTTCTTTTTGCAGGCCCAGGGGCTAATTAAAGATGTATCTCGCTTTATTTGGCCGTTGTTTCTCATGGTCGCGGGGGCCTGGGTTTTGCTTGGCGCCGCTTTTAACCGTCCCAACATCGATTTTTCAACCAGCGCGGCGTTTTCCATCGACTTGCAAGGTGCGCGCCAAATTAATTTTGATTTTGATCACGGGGCTGGGCAAGTGCAGGTGACGGGCGGCGCGCCTGCTGGGGTAGCGTTGAGCGGGTTGAAAGGGGCTGGAATCGACGTAAAGTCTGAACTCAGTGATGGGGTGCTGGAGGTGGAGATTGAGGCTGGCCCGACCTTTATTCCATTTATTGGGCCAGAAGGTGGCGTTTGGCAATTTCAACTGACGAGCGAAATTCCGGTCAATTTTGACATTGATGCCGGAGCCAGCACCATGACATTTGATCTGAGCCAGGTGAAACTGCAAAAATTCCGCATGGATACCGGAGCCAGCAGCTTAAAGTTGGTCTTGCCCACCGAGGGGATTCAATCGGTTGAAATTGAATCGGGGGCGGCTTCGATTGAGATTGTGGTGCCAACCGGCTTGGCAGCCCGGCTGCGGTTGGAAGGCGGCGCGTCTTCGCTGTCGATTGATGAAACACGTTTTGTAAAACACGCCTCGCAGGTCTATCAAACCGCCGATTTTGATGGGGCTTTGCATAAGGTGGAGATACGCCTGGAAGGTGGGGCCAATTCGATTAGCGTTCATTCTTAACGTGGAGAAAAAATGATGAAACGATTTGATATTCGTGTGCTTTTAGGCGGCGGGCTGATGCTTTTGGGCGGTTTGCTGTTTTTGGAACAATTTAACCTTTTGCAAGGCGCTTCCGGGTTGTTTTGGGGAGTGGTACTGGCCGTGCTTGGCGCGTTTTTTTTGCGCGTTTTCTTTCAGCAACCTGGCTCTAACTGGTGGGCGCTGCTTCCGGCATTTGCCTTGTTTGGCATGGCGGTGGATAACTTTTTACCGGAGCGTTGGGAGGCCTGGGGTGGCCTGTTTTTCTTGGGCGGTATTGGCCTGGCTTTTTGGGCAATCTACTTTACAGATCGTTCGCGCTGGTGGGCCATTATCCCCGGTGGGGTGCTATTAACCCTGGGCGTGACAGGAGTTTTGGATGATTTTCTCAAAATGGACGGCAGCGGTGGGGTATTTTTTATGGGCCTGGGGCTAACCTTTTTGCTGGTGGCTTTGTTACCAAACCCGGTCACGAATACACGCTGGGCCTATATTCCGGCGGCGGTGCTGGTCTTGATGGGCGCTTTGGTTGGTTCAAGAGAGATGGCCGGGCTGGCAAATTATGTTTGGCCGTTGGCGCTGATTGTGGTTGGGCTGGGTCTGATTGCTGGTTTCTTCATAAGAAAAGACTAGTTTCTTCAAATGAATCAAGCAAATAAAAACTTCCGGGCAAACCCGGAAGTTTTTATTTGCTTGATGATGGGCGCAGCAAAAGCCAAAAGTTACTCTGGCTCGATGGCATCCACGACATTGATATCGGGAAAGAATTGACGCACGGTTCCTTCCACCCAGCCATGCAGAGTGGAAGGGGAAAGCGGGCAACCCAGGCAGGCACCACCCAGGCTAACCTTGAGGGTTGTCCCGTCAAAATCAACCAGTTCAACCGAGCCGCCATGATATTGTTCAATATAGGCGCTTAGTTGTTCGAGCAAGGCCCGCACCTGAGCTTCTTTGGGGATGTTGTTGGATGGGACGGTCATAATCCTTCTTCCTGGTCTAATGTAAACTCGTTATTGGTGATACCGTTATTAAGCATGGTTTTGATTTGGGCATGAGCATTGACCCAACGTGAGGAAACAGCCCGCGCCAGCCGGTCTAAGACAATGCGCCCGGTTTGGGGGTGCTCTTGCAGCAGGTTACGCAGGTTTGGCCCGCTAATAAATAAGACCTCGCAAGACTGATTGCAAATCACTGATGAACTATAGACCTGGTTGCCCAGCACCGCCGACCAGCCAAAAACGCCTCCAGCCCGAATCCGGTTCAGGGTAATGGTCTCGCCGTCGTAGGGTTTGTAACGAATGGAGACTTCTCCCTGAGCAAGCAGGTATAAACACGCCGCAACTTCGCCCTGCTCGATGATGATGGCGTTGGTAGGGTAGGTGCGCACAGAGAAGAGCGGGGCAATAATTTTCAGGTCTGCCGCGCCTAAATCTCGAAAGAAGGAAAAGTGAGTCAGTTCACCAATCATTTGTATAGATGATAATTCGCCCGGCAGACCTTTTGATAGTGGCAAATATTCTAAAAAGCGTTGACATTTGTCCTTTTTCTTATGACATGGCAGTCTCTGGAGGGGTGCATTTCAGGTATACTTTGGTGACATTTGTAACCTTTTAGCAAAGGAAGCATCTAATGATTGAGACAAACATACCAGAATTTTCCATAGAGTTGTTGCAGGCTGGCGATCGGGTTGAGTTTGCCCGTATGGTTGAGGCTTATTATGGGCCGATTTATCGTCTGGCGCTTAAGATGTTGGGCGATAGCTCTGACGCGGAAGATGTCTTGCAGAATACTTTTTTGAAAGCCCTCCAGTATCTTCCGACTTTTGAGGGGCGCTCCAGTTTTTCAACCTGGCTGTATCGGATTGCGGCCAACGAAGCGCTGATGTTACTGCGTAAGCGTCGGCCTACTGTGCCGGTGGATGAAAACCCCGACGATGATGAAGATGGCTTTATGCCGGCTCAGTTTTCAGATTGGTGTTGCCTGCCAGAACAGGATTTTCTGACAGCTGAGTCGAAACGTCAGCTCGACCAGGCGATTCAGAAGTTGCCGGAAACGCTGCGGGTAGTGTTTTTGCTGCGGGATATTGAAGGCCTTTCGATACGGGATACCAGCGAGGCGTTAGGGTTGAGTGAGACGGCGGTGAAAACCCGTCTGCTGCGCGCCCGGCTCCAGTTACGAGAATCATTATCCACTTATTATGGTGAGCGTTTGACTTACCGTATGAACATGGAGACGCAGGAATGAGCAAACACGATCAATTAACCTGTCATGATATTCTTGGTTCTTTGGGCGATTATCTGGATGGTAATTTGCGCGCAGATTTGTGCGAAGAGATTGAAAATCACATGCGCGGCTGTGAAAATTGCCGGGTGGTGGTGGATACGACCAGTAAGACGATTTATCTTTATCACCATACCGCGCGTGAGGTGGAATTGCCGAATGGCGCGCGGGAGCGTCTATTTAGTGCCCTAAAATTGGACGATTTTATTTTGCCAAAACGTTAAATGGCCCAAACTGCGCAAGCCAGCTTGCGCAGTTTTTTTGTCACTTTTTTTAGGGGATTGCATCCAATGAGAGTGGAAATTGAGCTAAATTTTTCTGAAACACTGCCGCCCGTGGAGCCTTTGCGGTGCGGCTCAGTTTGCCCGAAGTGTGGCGAAGCCAGGCTCGATTATAACGGTGTGCTAGACCTGCAATGTCCAAAATGTGGTTTTGTGGCAGGCGGGGGCGGCGGCTGTACCTGATGAGTTATTTTATGCCCCGTGTGGGCAATTACCCGTAAAAAAGGAGAGCGCATGGAAAAGTTGTTGAATGATGATATTGTGGGGCAAATTCGGGAGGTGTTTCAGAAATTGGAGCATCCGGTTGAAATGATGTTGTTTGTTTCTGAGGCGGCTTGCGAATATTGCGCCGAGACTCGTCAATTACTGGAAGAAGTTACCCCGCTTTCAGATAAACTGCAACTGCGAATCTATGATTTGCTGGCCGATGCCGATTTGGCCGCTAAATTTGGGGTGAGCGCCGCCCCGGCAATTGTGACTGCGGCCCGCGAAGGTGACCAGGTGACGGATCTTGGGGTGCGCTACATGGGCATTCCCTCCGGCCATGAGTTTAGCACCCTGATTCAGGATATTATGATGGTTTCTGGCCGCGATTCGGGGCTTTCTGCCGATACTCGCGCCTATCTCAAGGGGTTGACCAAGCCGCTTTTGTTACAGGTTTTTGTGACGCCAACCTGCCCCTATTGCCCGCGCGCGGTACTGCTGGCTCACCAATTTGCGATGGAAAACCCAGCCATGATTCGAGCCGAGGGCATTGAAGCCATGGAGTTTTCAGAGTTATCTGACCGTTTTGGCATTAGCGGTGTGCCCGATACCATTATCAATGATGGCGCGGCGCGTTTGGTTGGGGCCGTGCCTGAATCAAACCTGCTTGCCGAAGTAAAACGAGCGATGGGGTAAAATAGCGGGGCTGGAATGGTCTTTTTTTAGGCCGCTTCTCCAGCCCCGTTGGTGTTTAAAATACCCACTATTTCTACTCAGGAGTTCACAATGCCATCCAAACGCCAATTGGCAAGAGAAAAAGCCAAAACAAAACAAAGCAACCAGAACATCATCATGTTGGTGGTGGGAGTGGGTTTAATTCTCCTAGCTGCCGCTGGGTTTTTATCTATTCCGAAAGCAGCCAAAAGTTTGCAAGAACAAGAACTCTCTGCCATTCCGAGTTCTGTCCACTTTACTGCGCCGGAGGTCCAACTCACAAACCTGGATGGCAACCCGGTTGCCATATCAGATTATGCGGGTCAGGTGATTTTGTATAATGCCTGGGCCACCTGGTGCCCACCTTGCAAAGCCGAAATGCCTACCTTGCAGGCGTTTTACGAAAAATACAAAGATCAGGGCTTTGTTATTATTGCTATTGAAGATGGTCAACCGGTTGCAGAAGTGGCTGCTTTTGTTAAAGAATATGGTCTAACCTTTCCGGTTTGGCCAGATCCGAAGTACCGGGCCAGTACCGCTTTTCAGGCCAATGGCCTGCCGACTTCGTATGTCATTGACCGGGACGGAACCGTGCGTCTGACCTGGAGCGGCGCCATTACACTGGCAAAGCTCGAAGAATATGTAGCTCCCCTGATTACTGCTGGACGTTAAAAGGAGAAATTTAGATGGATGCAACTGTCAGCTGGAAAGATGGCATGACCTTTAATGGCAGCGCCAATACCGGATTTAACGTGCCCTTGGGCGCTGACCCCAGCGTAGGTGGCGCCAATGATGGCTTTCGCCCATTGGAATTGATGGCTGTTTCGTTGGCTGGCTGCACCGCCATGGATGTGATTTCCATTTTGCGCAAGAAAAAACAGGAGGTAGCCAGCTTTGAGGTCAAAGTTCATGCCGACCAGAAGAATGAGCACCCGCATGTTTTTACCCAGATCGTGATTGAGTACCATTTTTGCGGCACAAACCTGGATGAAACGGCGGTGCTGCGCGCTATTGAGCTTTCGGCGCTAAAATATTGCCCGGCCCAAGCCATGCTTGCCCAGGTGGTTCCGATGGAATTGAAGTATTTTATTTGCGATGCAGCCAGCGGAGCAATGGTTAAAGAAGGTCTTTGGCAGCCAGCCAGATGAGTTTGGCTGAGATTGACGGTTTGTTGGAAGAGTTGACAAAAAAATAAATAGACGTTCCTCGCCAGGCGAGGGGCGTCTATTTATTTTTCGGCTTCGATCAGGCTGGTGGCTTCAGATTGAGTGGATGCGATGATGGTGCGCGAAAAGCGCGTTAGTGTGCCTTCGTAGGCTTTTGAGCCGCTTTGTACCACCCATCCGCCCATATTAAAGGCCAACGGGCCATCGGCCAGTACCCATTCACCGTTGTATTTACGCGCAATGTGAATGTGAGTCCCGCTCGATTCGCCGCCTTCACAGGAGGGGTGGCCGATTTTTTCTCCGGCCAGCACTTGCCGCCCGGCTTGAACCCGGCCCAGGGTGGCAACATGCAGGTAGAAAATTATCCAACCGGTTTGTTCGCGGCCATCACCGTCCAAATCAAGGACGATGATGGCTGAGTCTGAACGGGTAATTAGCCCGTCGGCCATGGCAACAATCCATTCGTTGGTGGCGTTGCATTCCGAAACGCCTGTCGGGGCAAAATCTATGGCGGCAAATGGTTCTCCTTTGCCCCAGCCGGTATGTGGGCCGCCGGTATAGTTCCAGTCGGAATGGGTGTCGAAAGGCAGTTGCAGCGCAGGTTGTTGTAAACTACCTGGCAGGTGGGCCGCGCTGGTTTTCCAGGGGTCGCCAAACAGGGTGGTGTAGGCCTGCGCCAGGCCGCCTGCGCCAATGGCTTGATCGTAACGTGGGGTATTGTATTGGCGCGAATAGTAATAGTGCAGGGCCACGCTGGCGGCGTTTTGCCAGGGGTCTGGGCGTTGAATGCGTCCATCTGGGGTTTCAAACTCGTCGAGTGCGCCGCTCCGCCAGGTGTAATAGCCGTTATTGAGGGTATTGGCGGCCCAAACCAGTTGCAGGTATAGCCCTTTATAGTTGGCGTTTTTATACCCCAGATAATAAATTGTATCTGGAATGGCCGGTTCGGATAGGCCTTGAGCCTGGTATTCGAGCAGCGCCAGCAGCAAGCGCGGGCTGATGCTGAAGTTACCGGCCACCAGGTCTACGGTGGAGGCGGCTGTGCGATTGCCATCGATGCCTGGTTCCAGATAGGTTTTTAGCCAGCCTTCATGTTGGTTGATGAAGGCTGCGGTATCAAATCTAACTTGGGCTGGGCCGTTGATGTAGAGTTGGTCGGGCAGGATTTGGTAGGGAGTTCCCCATAGGGCTTCGTAGTAGATCGGGATTTTCATGGGGAAGCCGGGCGGCATGGTGCTGGCATCTTGTGGAATGATGGGGTTGGCAAGCCGAATTTCGGCGATGCTGGTGTTAAAGTGCGCGGCCAGGGCGGGCAGGGTGTCTCCGGTTTGGGCGATGTAATCGACCAATTGGCCGGGGGTGTAGGGCGCGCGGGTGGGAATGGGGGTGAATTGGGCTATCGGGGTGGGAAATTCTGCCAGATAAGGCGTAGCCGGCTGCGGGGGGGCGGATTCGGACGAGGTGACACATCCAGCCAGAATCAAGCTTAGGGTCAAGAGTAGTCCGAAGTGGGTGGCAGGTCCCAATCCCCCAAAATAGGCAGGATTATTTTTTTTCACGGGTGATCCTGGTTTCAAAGGAGCCACTGGTGCTGGCGTTGATGACGATTCCTTGCCGGGTGAGAGTGCCTTTGTAGGGTTCTGCGCCTTCGCCAGCCACCCAGCCACCCAGGGTGAAAGGCAGCACACCCCCGGCTAATATCCATTCACCGTTATATTTGCGGGCGATGTGGACGTGGGTTCCGGTGGAGACGCCGCCTTCGCAGGAGGGGTGGCCGATCAGGTCATCTTGTTGCAGGAATGTCCCGGTTTTGACTTTGCCTTCGGCACCGATGTGCATAAAGAGTAGTACCCAGCCGGTTTGCTCGAAGCCATCGCTATCTAAATCGAGGATGACAATGCCTTCTTCGGTGCGAGTAACGAGGCCGGGGGCCGGGGCGATGACCCATTTGTCGGAGGCGACGCAGCCAGATTGGGTGGAACCGGGCGCAAAGTCGAGGGCGGCCAGGGCACCTTTGCGTTCCCAGGCCGAGTGAGGGCCGCCAGAAAAGCTCCAGACCTGGCCGGGCTGAAAGGGCAGGCTAAGGTCTGGTTGGGTTAGTTTGGCGGGGAAGAGTGGGTCGGTTTGGCTGGCGCGTTGCCAGGGGTCGCCAAACATTTCGGTGTAGAGTGGGGTAAAGCTGGTGACGGCTTGTTGCCAGCTGGCGTAATCATGGGTTAGGGCAAAAAAGTACATCATGGCGGCGGTGGCGGCGTTGAGTTTGGGAGAGAGCCGCAGGGTGGAACCATCCAAAAAGGTGATTTCTGTTAGGGTTCCGGCGCGCCAGCCGTAGTAACCAACTGAGAGTTCGCCTGAGGCCCACATCATTTGGCGGAAAAGGCCTTTGTAGTGGTAATCAATGAAGCCGAGTGGGTGGTCATCTTGGGCAAAGTTGGTAGGATGACCGCGGACCCAATTGCTTTCGTATTCGATGATTGCAAGCAGTAGGCGCGGGTTGATGGAATTGTCGATGGCAATTCGTTGGACGGCTTCTGCTCCGCTAGTTGTGCCGTTGCTCATCAGATATTCGCTGTATTGGGACAGGTAGCCGGCACCGTCTTTCACATATTGGTAAATATCAAAGTCGATGGCGGTGGGTGAATAGACAAATTCACTGTCGGGCAAAATCAGGCCGTCGCTGGTACGGATGGCGGGTAGGACATCGGGGATGAGCAGCAAGGTTCCAGGGTCGAGCAGGGCACTGGGGGCTGGCAGGATGATGTCTGAGATGATTTGTTGCGGGCTGACCCCGGCGCGTTTGGCGATGATTTGCAATGTATCGCCGCTTTGTGATTTGAGCACCAGCATTGGCCCACTGGTGTTGATGGGGGCCAGGGTGGGTTGAAGCGCGACAATGCCGGGGGTGGCGCTTTCGGCGGGCGGCAGGATCATCAGCGGGGTGGCGGTGGCGGTGGGGATGATGGTGGCGACCAGCGGATAGGTGATGCGGGTTGGCAGAAGGGGGCCGAGCGGGGTGGGGGTTGGCAATGTGCCCCAGAGCGAATTGCCTGGGGTGGCGCAGGAGGTGATTAATAGGATCAGTAAAAGGCTGTAGAGCAGATGTTTTATCATTAGCGCTGAATTTGGTTAATGGGATTAACACCATCCCAGGCTTCAATTGTTTGACCGTTGCGGGTTAGCCAGCCATCATATTCAATTTCTCCGGCCTGCACTGACCAGCCATCCAGCATAAAATTCAGGCCGGGCCAGTCGGCGGAGATCCACATGCCATTGTAACGGCGGGCAAGGTGCAGGTGGGCGGCGTTGGAAAATCCACCTTCACAGGACGGGTGGCCGATGCGTTCACCGGCGCGCACGAACTGTCCAACCGCAACCCGGTCGCGGCTTTCCATGTGCATATAGAGAATGGCCCAACCGGTTTGTTCCAGACCGTCAGTATCCAAGTCTTGCGAGACAATTCCGGTTTCAGAACGGACAATTGTGCCATCGGCGATAGCTGTAACCCAGGCGTCGGTTTGACCGCAGCCAATTGGGTCACCGGGTGGGGCAAAATCGATGGCGGCCCAGGCTGAACCTGTATCCCAGCCGCCGTGCGGGCCGCCAGTGAACGCCCATACTTCGCCTGCGGCAAAAGGCAAAATGAAGTTGGGTTGACTCAAATTGGCGGGTAGCAGGGGTTCGATGGCCCAATCGAAGGGGTAGCCGAACATTTTGGTGTAGGTCGCAGACAGGCCGTTTGGCCCGCTGTCAATTTGAAAGGTGGCCTGATCGTCGAGGTGGGCAAACAGGTTTTGCGCGCCGGCTGTGCCCGCATTGATGCCTGGCTGGGGAATGATGAGCGATCCATCGGCCAATGTCCAGGTGTTGATTTTGTCTTCGCGCCAACGGTAGAAGCCTTCGTTCAAACGATCCGCGGCCCAGGCCAATTGACGGTATAAACCGACCCGGTAATTGTCGATGTACCCGATTGGCGTATCCATCGTGGAGGGGGCCGGGTTGGCGTTACTAACCCATTGGCTGCGATATTCGAGCACGGCCAATAGCAAGCGCGGGTTAACCGAGTAATTTTGGGCAACGCGCTGCAAAATTTGAGCGCCGCTCAGGATTTCGCCATCTACCTCCTGGCTATAATAGGCCAGGTAGCCGCCCTGTTGCTGAACATAGGCTTCCACGTTTAACAAAGTGGCTAGCGGTGAATAGACCAGTTCTGAATCGGGGATGATTTTGAAATAATCTGCGGTGGCAGCCTGAGGGTTGATTTGTGGCGCAAGCGCCGGGGCATCTTCGGGCGCAATTGGAATTAGCAGCAGGTCGCCAGGATAAATGATGCCGTAGAGTGGATCGAGGTCGTTGGCGGCTGCCAGCTCTTCGATGCTAATGCCGTAGCTTTCGGCGATTGCTCCCAGATAGTCACCTGGCTGAACGGTATAAGAAACCGGCCCCGGTGTGGGAGTTTCGGCACTGATTACCCCAATCGGTAAGGGTGTAAACGTCGGCAGGATGATTTGCACATCTGGCGTAGGGCTAACAGGCGCGATTCCGGCGGCCCGGGTTGGCGGCAAGAATGTTTGCACCGCTGGCATGGTGGGCAAATTGACATTGGCCGGAGCAGGGAAGGTGGCCCCGGTAGTATTGATAGGTGCAGAACGGGTGCAAGCGGCCAGCGGCAGGATGCACAACAGGAAAATAAGAAATAGGGGTCTGGGTGACATGGAATGATTTTACCAAAGGAGTCGTGGTCTGCTCTCTGGTGATTTTCTACAAATAAAATAAAGAAAAGCTTTGCCAATGTCATTGACCGGAGTAGACTGGTTCTTCCGTAGTTTACGTGAAATTATCACGCA
>DYPU01000119.1 GCA_020719725.1 Anaerolinea sp.
AGTTCCGGTCTGATTGGATTGGGTTCGCCACTGATCAGGCCAATGAAGGCAACTGTATAGAAGCTGAAACTTGTTCCACCGATGAAACGGGCGACCATAATGCTAGTAATGGAGGGAAACACCAATACCAGCAAACGTTGAATAATAATAATGACAAAAGCCATCAATACCAGGCGCGGGGCACTGACCCGACGCACAATTTTATCGGCCAAAACCATAAAAGGCAACTCAACCACTGCGCTTAATATCCCAGCTACACTGATCAGGCCTTTGCTGGCCCCCAATTCGGACAGATAGACATTTTCAAATTGTAAAACACCGTTATTAAGAAAGCCGACGAAGATAAGCGCTACAGCAAAAGCCAACAGAATGGGGTCACGCCATATCCATTCAAGAGCTTCCAACAGGCTCGTCTTTGGCGCTGGCCCGACCAATTGTTTGTTTGCAAAATACTGCGGCTGAATAAAGAAAATTAGAATGCTGGCAACGGCAAAGCCCAGCGCAACTCCGCCAAAACCACCGGCAAACCCCATGCGTTCGACGAGCCAGCCTGCCGAAAGCACGCTGATAATCCAACCAACCGAAAACCAGACCCGCACCCCGCCATAGCCTGAGCAGATTCAGCCAAATTGACCGCCATCACATCGGAAAGCGGAACCAACCCAGACATCACCAACGCCTGCAAAAAAACAATCGGCAGAATCAGCCAAAATGAAACCTGCTGGCCGATGAACATATAACACAAAGCCCCCAACGCCAACGCCCACTGCAGGTAACGTTCCGGGTTGGGACGTTTCTTAACTTCGCTAACCAGAATCGGAGCCAGAACCAAGCCCACCAAAGAACTGGTCGCCGAAAGCGTGCCAATTTGTTTCCCACTTAGGCCCAACCCAACATAAAACAAATTGATAAAAGGCAGGATAAAGCCCCAGCCACCCATATAAAAAAAATAATAAGCGCGAGCAAGGCTTAGGTCGCGCCGGTGAAGTGTGGCAAGTTCAAAAGTATTCATCATTTTAATCCGTGCGAGTATATCATTGCGCTTCATCGCGCGCAGGTTGCAATTGCCTTGCCGCTGACCTGCCAGCCAACCCCGCTAAAGCAGACTTCTCAACTATAATCTGCCTATGACCTCTTCTTTCTGGAATACCATCATCCTGGGCGGCGGCCCTGCCGGTTTTTTTGCCGCCATTCGCGCCGCCGAACAAAACCCAGGCGCGCGCGTTCTTATTCTCGAAAAAGCCCGCCGGCCACTCGGCAAATTACTCATTTCTGGCGGTGGCCGCTGCAACCTGACCCATGCCTGTTTCGAGCCAGCCCAACTCGTCCACAATTACCCACGCGGCGCGGCGGCTTTACGCGGCCCTTTCAGCCGCTTCCAACCAGCCGACACAGTACGCTGGTTTGAAACACGCGGCATTCAACTAAAAACCGAAGAAGATGGGCGCATGTTCCCGCTCACAGACAACGCCCTGACCATCGCAACTTGCCTGGAAGAAGCCGCGCAACAGGCCGGGGTTGCACTCTGGACACAAGTAACCGCGCTGGCAGTTGAATCCGTCTCAGCAGCCGAAGCGCCCACCACCCGGTTCCGGCTTACCGTACAAAAAAACGAATCCGGGCTGGAAGAAACCCTACTGGCTGGCAGTTTACTCTTTGCCACGGGCAGCGACGCAAACTCTCAGGCCCTGCTGGCCGGGCTGGGACATACCATCGAACCGCACGTTCCCTCCCTCTTCACCTTCAACATCCCCGATCCGCGCCTGGAGGGGCTGGCCGGCTTATCCGTCCCCCAGGCCCAACTGCGCCTGCTCGAAGCCGACGGCACAAAATCCGAGATCACACCGCAAACCGGCCCGCTGCTCATCACCCATTGGGGGCTAAGTGGCCCGGCCACGCTGCGCCTTTCGGCCTGGGGCGCGCGCTGGCTGCACGAAAAACAGTATCGAGCCGGGTTGCTGGTCAATTGGCTGCACCCGCTCACCCCCGAAAAAGTGCTGGAAACCCTGCAAAACTACAAAAACACCCCCGCCAACAACCGCAAAAAACCAGGCGCACACCCACTCTTTGAGCTTTCGGCCCGTCTGTGGAAGCGTCTCACCGAAACTGCCGGAATCAGCGAAACGCAAAACTGGGCAGATGTCTCCAATCTAGAAATGCGGCGTCTGACCGAAGAGCTAAGCGCCGGGCGTTATCAAATAAACGGCAAAGGCCAATTCAAAGACGAATTTGTAACCTGCGGCGGGGTGCGTCTGGACGAAGTGGAATTTAAAACCATGCAAAGCAAACTTGTACCCGGCCTGTTCCTGGCCGGAGAAGTGCTCGACATCGACGGCCTGACCGGTGGCTTTAACTTCCAAAACGCCTGGACAAGCGGCTGGCTGGCCGGTGGCGCGCTGCTCTCGTAATTACCACTGAATTTCGACCATTGTCCCCACTTCGGCCCAGTCGTACAACAATTGCGCTTCGTAACTGCTGAGTACCACACAGCCATACGAAATTGGTGCGCCCAAATAACCATCCCAAAGGGTGGCCCCACCCGGCAAAATCGGCAAGGCGTGAATGCCATTTTCGAGGTGGCCCGACCAATAAATCCCCATCCAATTGGGCATCCATATATCCCAGGTTGCGCCATAGGCACTAGGAATTTTATCGAGCACGCTAAAGGTTCCAACACGGGTCGAATTTCCCATGCCGGTTGAAGCCACAAAGCTATAAATCAGGGCATCGCCTTTGTAGGCATACAAATGCTGCTCAGAAATATCCACCAAAATGCGTTTGACAACCACATACGATGGCGGCGGCCCAACATAAACAGCCGCGGGAATGTTAATTTGTTGCCCGGCTTGCACCTGATCCACAGATTGCATTCCATTGGCTGCCAGCAAAGCGCTGGTCTCCACCCCATACCAGACCGCAAGGTGATGGGCGGTATCGCCGGGCTGAACCTGGTAACTGGTTGGGTAGGGCGGGGCAGGGCTGGGGAAAAGGGTAGCGGTGGGCGGAGCGATGACCAGAGTGGCGGTGGCGGCAAGTGGGCTGGAGACCGTTTCGGGGCGGAGCGGCAATGCTTGCGGCAGGTTGCTATCTGGTAACGGAACCGGGCTGGGGGTTGTTGTTGGTCGGACAATCGGGTGGGCGGCCTGGGCGGGTTTTTCGCCGCCAAGCTGCGGGGAGTTTGGACGGGCGGATTGAACTTGCCAAAACGCAAAAGCAAAAAAAACGGACATTATTATCAGCGTAAAAACCAGCCCCATCTGCCCCATTGAAGATGCTTTTTGTTGCGCCTTTAGGCGGGGTGTAACGCTGGGAGATGCGGCGCGTTTGGCGCGTTGTTGGGTGATCAGCCGTTTTCGCGCCCAATGCAGGCCCTGGCGCGCGCGCAGGCTGGCCGGGTTGATTTGCAGGGCGCGTTCCAGATAGGCCAGGCTGGCGCGTGGGTTGTTAGAGATGGCAGCCAACATGAGCCAGGCTTCTTCCAGGCCAGGCGCAATTTGGGCGGCATAGGCAGCCCAGCGTCGGGCGTTGAGCTTATCGCCTTTTTGCAGTAGAACGTAGGCTTTTTGGACAGCCTGCTGGGGCGTAACCGGCATAGAGAGTTTGCCTACTTGAGTGCGCGACGCAATTTTTCAGCAACGGTGCGCAGAACTTTGATACGGGCGTAGAGTTTGTCGTTGGCTTCCACCAGCGTCCAGGGGGCATTGATGGTGCTGGTTTTGAGGACCATTTCTTCGGCGGCAATCAGGTAGTCTTCCCATTTGCCGCGGTTGCGCCAGTCTTCGTCGGTGATTTTCCAACTTTTATAGTTGATTTGTTCGCGTTCTTTGAAACGCGCCAATTGTTCTTCGTTGCTGATGTGCAGCCAAAATTTGAAGACGATCCCGCCAAAGTCTGTAAACTGGCGTTCATATTGGTTTATTTCGCTGTAAGCGCGTTTCCAGGCTTCTTCGGTGCAAAAACCTTCCAGGCGTTCCACCAGAACCCGGCCATACCAGGAGCGATCAAAGATGGCGATTTGGCCTTGTTCGGGCAACCGCCGCCAAAAGCGGTAGAGATAGTGGCGCTCGCGGTCGTCGCCGTGTGGCGCGGCAATCGGCCAAACAACGTAGCCGCGCGGATCCATTTTTTCGGTCAGGCGTTTAATAGCGCCACCTTTTCCGGCGGCGTCCCAGCCTTCAAAAACAATGATGACGGGTAGCTTTTGCTTGTAAACCTGGTAAGCAAGCTGATGCAGGTCGGCTTGGAGGGCTTTTAGCCATTTTTCGTAATCTTCACGGGGCATTTTTAGCGAAAGGTCGAGGCGTTCAAGCATTGACAGCTCCCTTCATCTCTTCGGTTTGGTTACGCGGCACGGCATTGGGGCCCAGGCTGGGTTCCAGCCGCAGTTGGGCTTCGAGGGCGCTGATGATGGTTTCAAAGACTTTGATGCGGGCATGGTAATGGTCGTTGGCTTCGACGATGCTCCAGGGGGCGTTGGGCGAATCGGTGCGGGCCAGCATATCTTCGACAGCTTCGCTAAATTTTTCGTATTTTTTCTGTTGCAATCGGTCGGCGGGGCCAACCTGCCAGGCGGTGAATGGATCGGAAAGCAATTTTTCGAGCCGTTTTTTTTGTTCATCCTGGCTAATATGAAGCCAAAACTTAAGAATGACGGTTCCATCGGCCGCCAGTTGTTCTTCAAATTCAGCAATTTCCTGGTAGGCGCGGCGCAAATCGTCTTTGTCAATCAGTTTGTTGATGCGGTCGGCAATGACGTGTTGATACCAAGATGTGTCGAAAGCCACCATTTGCCCACGGGCCGGAATTTGCAGCCAAAAACGCCACAGCCAGGGGTAATGGGTTTCGATAGTGCGGGGCGGGGTGATAGGCACAACCCGAAAACCGCGTGGGTCCATGCGTTCGGCCAAAATTTGAATCAGGCGGCCCTTGCCACAAGCGGCCCAACCCTCGAAAACAATCATCACCGGAATATCGGCTTCGTTGACAGCGTGTTCCAGCTCATACAAACGTTGTTGCAAGCTGTGCAGGCGGGTTTTGTATTCTTCTTTTTCAATCGCGACGGCAAGGTTGACATATTCGAGCATGGCGGCTCCTTTTTTGGGGTTAGCGTAAGAATAGTATAGCTGAGTTTGAGCGATAAAAAAGGGTTTAGAAAAGCCAGGGCTGCAAATCGGTGGGTAGATTTTGCCCATTTCAATCGGGAAGCGCAAAAATATATGGCGATTCTCCACAAGTGACTTCACAAAAATGGAAAGGTGCAAAAAGAGGCGGGAAAATGACAGGTGAGCTTTTGACATTCGCAATCCGAAATTACCATTCTTTAGCAGCGCTTTTTTTCACTCGATTTGCAAGACGATAGCTAGACAATCATTCGGCTTTCAGGTATGATTGGGCCGTTCTGCCCGCC
>DYPU01000120.1 GCA_020719725.1 Anaerolinea sp.
ACGAAGTGACCCGCGAACGCAGTATGAGTTACCTCAAGCCTGAACATCAGGAACGGGTCGCGGACGCGTATCATGCTTTCAAGGACGTGGATAGCTTTGCGAAGGTGGCGACCCTGGATGAAATCCGCGCCAACGCTGGGAATTTGAGTATTCCGTTGTATGTGCGTGGGAAAGGTGTGGGCGAAGAAAAAGGGGAGTATAGCGCCGCCGATGGATTGCGGGATGCGGTGCGGGCATGGGGAGAAAGTTCGAAGCGTCTTGCCAAAGCCACGAACGATTTATCGAGTAATCTAAATTCGGAAAATGTGAGATAGAATCGAAAAAGAATTTAAGGAGAACGCTCATGGCAAACCCAATTCGACGTATTCATATCCAGAATTTTCGCTCTCTAGAAAACATTACTGTAGACCTTGACTCGCTGAATGTTTTGTTCGGACCGAACAGTGTCGGCAAATCTACTTTTCTCGATACTATTTGGTTTGTGCGGGATTGCGCCATTCGTGGCGTGGATGTAGCATCATCTTACAGGGATCACGGAATTGGAATTCTTTGGAATGATGCCGATCCAGACGCACACATCAATATCCGCATCGAAACTGACTTGGTTGAATACTCTTTAGAGTTTGGTTTTTCCAATGGGCGAATTGAACCTTTCATAGGTGAGAAACTTTTTTCTAAAGAGCAAGACATTGCTCTAATTGAACGAACAATAGGCAGCGACAAAGCAACTTTTTATCATGGCAACATGGGAGGCACTGCCCTTGTGACCCTTCGCCAACCTGAAAAACTGGCACTGACACAGTATCTTTATTTTCAAGATATGCCAGAAGCGATGGAGACTGACAGGTTATTACATTACATTCGTTTTCATCGTGCCAGAGAAACAGACATTTTTGGGTTGAAAAAACGCGGTTCAGAAACTGGCACAGAAACTTGGTTACAGGATCGTGGACAAAATCTCTGGTCAGTGTTGCGAAACTTGAAAGACCGACGCAATTTAGATGACCGATATGACACCATTATGGAAAACATGCGTAAAAGTTTTCCAAACTTTGATGATGTATTACTTGAGCCGAGTTCTACAAATGCCGTTTACGGTAGCGTGATTGAAAAGAACCGCAGACAACCAGTCAAGGCGTCTGGTGTTTCTGATGGATACTTACAACTGCTTATCCACCTGACTTGTTTATTCTCCGAAGGGCGTAACCGAGATTCAATCATTATTTTCGATGAACCTGAGACATCACTTCATCCACACGCAATTACCGTTTTTGCTGAATCCGTCAAACAGGCTGTTTCTGATTGGAACAAACAAATAATGATTGCGACACACTCTCCTGTGCTTCTGAGTCAATTCTCTGCAATAAATATGCTTGCAGGCGAAATGGATGAGCAGGGACGAACCACGTTGCGCCGAGTAAGCGACATTGAGAATATTCAAGATTTACTTGAAAACTATTCGACGGGTTCACTATATATGGCAGAAGTGCTTGCCCCACAAAGCCGTCGGAGTGAAGTGAAATGACTGAAATAGGGGTGACTTTTGGTCTATTGGTTACGGGAGTTGGGGAAGGAAAATTCCTTCCAAAGTTGTTTCAATCCCTGCGCGATGTGGGACCGTTTCGGTTTGAAATAATCAGAAAAATCGAGCAATTACGCCCGCGCAGTTCCCCGCTGCCGCAGAGACTTGCAATGCCATCTGGAAATATCCCCCTACCCACCCGCGATGAAGAATTAGGGTTATGGGTTCGGGGATATTTACAAACCGCGCCCAACCGAATGGTGATGGTAATTGACGATCTGGAGTTTGATTGGAAAGAAAAGGCGGCAGAAACATTTAGCCGTTACCGCCTCGCCATTAACACCATTATCAAAGACCCCAAAATGCAACGCCGCGCTTCTGTACATTTTCTCGTGATGATGTTGGAAGCATATTTCTTTGCCGACTCAAAAGCGGTAAATGAAGCGTTGGGCGCTGAGGTTCTTGTGAGTGATTACACAGATGATGTGGAGTCTATTCGTCATCCTAAAGGGGAACTCAAGCAGAAATTTCATGGTTACGATGAAGTCCGAGATGGGGATGAAATTATTGGGCGGTTAAATGTGGAGCACGTGCTATCAAACACTCAAACTTGTGCTTCCCTGCGGACATTATTTGCGTGGTGCGTGGGAGCAATCTTGGATTTTTATCCTGAATTTCAAGGACAATTCCCAGATTACAAATTGGAAGATGGAATTCAATTTTCCGTCACCAATGGACAACTTACCGCACTTAAATGCAATTAACATGACCTCACACAAACTCGTCAAATTCTCATCCGTAATCCACATCTCCACATCCACCCGCACCCACGACCCGCTCGCCGCAGGGATTGAGCGATTCGTGGGTCTCGAGCACATCGAGCCGGAGAACCTGCATATTCGCAGCTGAGGATTTGTGGCGGAGGGGATAACCTTCACCAATTGGAAGAGATAGACAGGTTGTATAATCAAAACAGAGGTGTCCCATGACTGTTCAAAATGTTCCCAATACAAAATTTACCAAAGGTGTTCGCTGGCTGGCGGAACTTTACAAGAATCGACAGGTTGATTCTGTCACTGCGCAAACGCTAAACAAACTGGTTGACCTGGAGGCCAGTCGTCTGCGTCTGCAACTGGAGGACATGGAAAGACTTTTGGCAGATTACGAAAAGCAATACGGCATGTCCTCGGCGGAGTTTTTGAGGAAATATGAGGCCGGGAAAACGGATGACCGCATGGATTATGTCGAATGGGCCTCATTGACCAAGATGTCGCGGAGTTTCCGTAAAACGCTGACGGCCATCTCTAGCGAGGGGTGAGTATGAATCCAGTAGAATACCTGTCTGCCGTCAAAAGCCTGCTTTTAAACAGCCCACTGATTGCCAGACACCAAATCCTGCGGGAATATGAGGGGCTGCAAAAGAGTTACATTCGAGCGCACCTTACTTTGACAGACGAGAGCCTCCTGAAATTTTCTGAATACATCGAGCCAGAAGCGCAAGGCCAATTCAAAATTACCGACTATAGTTTTCCATGGATGGACAAGGACGGGAATCAAATCCGCCGTTGGGATAATACGCCGCATTTCCCCAAACTCGCAAATTTCCCGCATCATATTCACACGCGTGCAGACGATGTGGTTCCCGGCCAGCCGGTGGATGTTTTCGGCGTTTTGGCTGAAATTGAAAACGCGCTGAAACCATGACCCTCACCTGCTTTGCTGACATTATCGCCTCCCCTCCACGCGGATAGCTGACTCGCTTTCCACAGGGATTGAGCGATTCGTGAGACTCGCGCCCAGCGAGCCGGAGAACCTGCACATTCACAATTGGAGCAACGTGAGTATTTTGGAGAAAGCAGCGCAAAATGTGCTCCAAATCCTTACAAAGGACCGCCAGAACAGATACTAAAGCCACAATATGTTATAATTTCGTTAACCCTTTTCGTTAATGAAATTTTCAATGCAGATGAGGGTAGACATTTTGATAATTCTGTTTGAAGACCCGGATTTCCGCGATGAATGCAATAACGAAAAACTTTTAAAAAGACGCCAGGGTGAATTGCGCGCCAAGAAAATCCGTCAGCGCCTGGATAACTTGAGAGCCGCAAACACCTTGAGCGCCATGAAGTCGCTCCCAGGCAGGTGTCATGAACTCAAAGGGGATCATCATGGTCAACTGTCTCTCGATTTAGACCATCCCTGGCGTTTGATTTTTACGCCAGCAGATGTTCCGCCAGCCTTGAAAGGGGATGGCGGCATAGACTGGGAGAATGTTCGCGCGGTAAAGATTCTCAGAATCGAGGATACCCATGATTAACACAATGACAAATGAATACTTGCCTGATTTCGTTTCCCCACCCGGCGAAACGTTATTGGAAATGCTCGAAGAGCGCGGTATGTCTCAGGCGGAACTTGCAGAGCGTACCGGACGCCCGAAGAAAACTATCAATGAAATTATCAAAGGGAAAGCCACCATTACACCGGCGACGGCTTTGCAATTAGAGCGTGTTTTGGGCGCACCTGCCAGTTTTTGGAATGACCGGGAACAGCATTACCGCGAAAGTCTGGCGCGCCAAGCGGAACGCGATTCACTTGAAGGGCAGGTTGGATGGCTGAGTCAGTTTCCGATTAAGGAAATGGTGAATTTTGGTTGGCTCCCCCAGGCCATTGACCCCATTGAAATGCTCGAAAATGTGCTTAATTTCTTTGGAATTGCTGCGCCAACCCAATGGCAAAGAGTTTGGGAAATGGGCGTTGCCTTCCGGCAATCCACAGCTTTTGAAAGTGATCCCTTTGCTGTCTCAGCCTGGCTTAGGCGCGGAGAAATTGAAGCCCAACAAACAGATTGCGCCCCCTATGATAATGATCGTTTTCTTTCTGCTTTGGGCAAAGTCCGTGAGTTGACCGCACAGCCGCCAGCCGTCTTCCATCCAGAAACTATTGCGCTGTGCGCCGAAGCCGGTGTAGCGGTAGCTTTTGTGCCGGAATTGCCGAAAGTGCGCGTCAGTGGCGCAACCCGTTGGTTAACCCCAAACAAGGCCCTGATTCAGGTCAGTTTACGTTACAAAACCGATGACCAACTCTGGTTTACCTTTTTCCATGAAGCCGGGCATATTTTGAAACATGGCAAACGGGAGGTTTTTATTGAAAATGATGGTGACAAAGACGGAAAGGAAGACGAGGCCAACCAGTTTGCGGCAGATTTCTTGATTCCGGCATCCGAATATCGCCCCTTTACTGCCCGTTCTGGCTATTACAGTAAAGATGAAATCAGGGATTTTGCCCAGCGGCTTAAAATCGCGCCTGGAATTGTGGTTGGACGTTTACAACATGATGGCAAAATGCCAAGCGCCAATTGCAACGATTTGAAACAGCCTTTTGAATGGGCAAACAATTGACCCTCACCCGCTTTGCTGACGTAATCACCCTCGCCTCCACGCGGACAGCGGACCCGCTCGCCGCATCCCGCCGATAATCACCAGGAAATACCATGACCTATTGGCGACTGCACTACCACCTGATTTTTGCCACCTTTGAACGCCAACCCACGCTGACGGGCGAGCGTGAAAAGGTTTTCTACGGTGTTTTGTATGGCAAAGCCAAAGAATTGAACTTGAAAATTCACGCCGCTGGCAATGTGGATGATCATGCGCACGTGGTCTTGTCCATTCCGCCCAAATTATCAGTGGCAGATTGCGTGAAGCACATCAAAGGCGCGAGCGCGTTTGCCATCAACCACATACCGAACAGCGATGGACAGTTCAAGTGGCAGGAAGGTTATGGCGCGCTTTCTATTGGTGAACGTTCATTGGAAACGGTGATGGCGTATGTCGCGAACCAGAAAGAGCATCACAAAGAGC
>DYPU01000121.1 GCA_020719725.1 Anaerolinea sp.
GCCCTTTACCAGCCCAATGGCTGATATCGACCAGGGTTAACATGCGAGGGCCAGCAAAACAAAAACTACTAAAGTAGAAAATAAAATTTCAGATTTTTAGCGGGCGGCCTTGATCGCCAGCCCAGCGACAACACTCGAAAAAGCATTCGATTGTTTAACTTTTTCTGCGCCAAAAAGCCGCGCCAGCAAAGCCGAGAAGAGGGGAATGTTGGATGAGCCGCCAGTTTTGACGATTGCATCCACCTGGCCCGGTTCCAACCCGGCGGCCAAAAGCGTTTCCAGTAAAACTTTTTCCACTTTGGCAACATATTCTAAAATATCGGCTTCAAATTGATGGCGCGTATAAAGCTCCCAAAGCGCAATCTCCCTATCGTCCAGGCTGATGATTGCCGCGCCAACATCAGACAGGGCAATTTTGGCAGCTTCAACCCGGTTATAAAACGTAAAGGCCAGGTCGTTATAAATGAGGGCCTGCAAGGCTTTTAGACGAGCCGGAGCCTGCCCGGCCCGAATGGCTTTGTCGAGCGTGTTACGGTTGAGCGGGGTTGCCAGATCAGGCAGAGCCATCCAATCGGGCACGGCCTGAATCATTTCCAAAATTTCGGGCTGATGGCTAATTTTCCCCAAGCCAAAATGTGGCAACATGCGCTTTTCAATGATGGCGCGGTCAAAATCCGATCCGGCGACATCCACGCCACCGCTGGCATAGACCTGGCGTTGCCCGGCTCCCAGGCGCATGATGGCAATATCGAGTGTGCCGCCGCCAAAGTCGAAAATGATCACATTTTGGGGCTGATTCAGGCTGCGCTCGTAATCGAGCGCAGCGGCAATTGGCTCCAGTTCAAAATCGATCTGTTTGAAACCGGCGGCATAAGCCGCAGTGCGCAGTGTTTCTTCGGCTTTAAGATCAGCGGCGGGTGTTTGAGAAAATTTGACCGGGCGGCCAAGGGTGGCCGCCTCGATTTTTTGGCCTAAAATCTCTTCGGCGCGGGCTTTTAGTAAACTCAGGTAGGTTTGAGCCAGGTCGCCCACGCTAAAATAGCGTTCAAAAATCTGTGTGCCGCCATAGCCTTCTTTGCGTAAGGCTGTTTTCAGGTATTGTAATAAACGCCCCGGCTTCAACTCATCGACATAAACATAAACATCGCGGACGTAGTGCAGGTCTGCGCCGCGATAATCAATTTCTCCGGCCCATTGCTTGACAAAACGACGCTGGCGGTTGACGTTATCACGGTAATAAAGTTCTAGCGCCTCCTGGCCGATGTAGGATTGGTAATCACGGGTAACGTACAATACCGTTTTGACCACTTCGGGCTGAATGTTTTGGCGGTCGATGGGGAGAACGGTGACGCGCTGGCCGTCGTAAATGGCGACGCCAGAGTTGGATGTGCCAAAATCAATGCCGACTTTGAAGGTCATGCTGGATTCCTTTGCGGAGCGTCTGCGGCCCGGGCAGGAATCAGTCCAATGGACAGAATCAAAGCTCCGGCTTGGAGTGTTCCGGCTCGGCTAACGGCTTCGGTTGCGTAAACGGTGAGAATCCCATCGGCGTCGAGAACGATGAGCTGGTCACCTGGTCGCGCTGAAACCGCGCCGATAAAGCGCGTGCCTTGCTCCAGCCGGGCGGGCGGGATGAGAGCCTGGCCGCGCGCCAACGGCGATTTTGCCAGATCGAGCAGGCTGGCTTCACGCTGAATGACTTTTCCGGTTTGGGTCAGGCAAATTAGGGCGGCTTCTGGCGGCAGGATGAAGGAGGCGATGACGTAGTCGCTGGCGGTGATGCGAATGCGCTCTTCAGCGGAGTACGGCAGGGCATCGACCTCGAGGCCAAGCAATCGGCCTTCGTAGGTGACGAGGGCGTAGTGGTCTTTTTTCTGGCAAAGGAGGGCGTCGAAAGCCTGGTCGGCCTTTTGAACTGTGCCTTTGCCAAGATAGTTTTTGGAAAGGATGGTCTCTGAAAGCGAGGTCATCGTTTTTTTGACGCTGCCGCGGCGACTGGCCTGAATAAAATAGGCCGAGAGTGGCAGGTGTGAAAGCGGCATAATGCAAGCCAGCATTTCTCCGGCGTGAGGTTCTTCGGGCAGGGCGGCCTGGCTCCAGTCCCATTCTGCGCCTGCGGCCAGGGTTGGCAGGGCGCTAACGGCGCAAGAGCTGACGCGACCAGAGGTGAAGAGCAACAGCAGTTCATCCTGCTCGAAGGCCGTTAGTAGGCGCGGCCATTCGCCATTAAAGGCCAACTCATCGCGGATGCGGCCTATTTTGCCGAAAATTTCACCCGGCGCGATACGCAAAATGCGCCCATGAACGTTGTAGACCAAAATGCTGGCTTTTTCAGAGGTAACTGGCAGGGTTTCGAGAGCTGCCAGGTCTGTGCCCAGGCGGCGCTTAAGCATTTCGAGCTGATATTCCAGGTGGGTGATGCGCTTCTGGTACTCTTGCACACGCGTGCCGTCTTGCAATGTAATATTTTCGGAAAGCAGGGCTTCGTTGCGTTCGTTGAGTTCACGCATTCGGTTGGCAACCAACCGCAAGATCAGTAAGGCCGAGGCGGGGCGCGCTTCGGCTTCTTTTATCCACTCGTCAATTTTTTCTGAAAAAGTCATGGGAATCCTTTGTGTAAGGGGAATTGATTATAACGGGTGAATACAGCTTTCTATTACCCACAAGTTCATTTGAACGCGGACGAGCACGGATTTTCGCGGAGAAACTCTTTTTTTTGGGGTTTAAAGCCCAAAAACAGGCTTTTCCCAAGTTATTTCCGCGTTTTCAGCGGCGATCCGCGTCCAATTGGGTTCTTAAAAGATGTGGGGAATAGATAGATTACCAGAAACTATCGAATACGGCACGGTTCGTTTATAATACACGAAATAATAGACCACTTGCAGAAATGCTTCTCGTTAGGCTTGGGCGGGTCGCGCAGTTTTCACACCCGAAACAGTGCGCTGTAAACCTTTTACTTAACTCAAGTTACTCCTGGTGCGGGTATCTGGCTTTGGAGGCGGGAAAAAAACCTACCTCCGTTCTTTTAGAATCCAATTGAAGAGAGATGGCAACTTGGGTTACTTATGAAAAAAGCCGGGCAGTTTTTAGAACTTATGCAAGCGCTCTAACTGGAGGAAGAAGATGACGAGTTTACCCAAAAATGTTCTTGTTAGCGGCGCAACTGCCGGAATTGGCCTGGTTACGGCGCGGGAACTGGCGCGTCAGGGCAACCACGTCACCCTTCTAAGCCGTTCTGCCGAAAAATGCGCCAGGGCCGTAGAAGAAATAAAACAAGCAACTGGCAATCAAACTGTTGAGTATATCGCTGCCGACCTTTCCATTCGGGATGAAATTCATCGGGCGGCCTACGAATATAAAAAGCGTCACACCCGGCTGGATGTGCTGGTGAATAATGCCGGAGCGGTGTTTATGTCGCGCCAACTTTCCAAAGATGGCCTTGAGATGAATTTTGCTCTTAATCACCTTAATTATTTTTTGCTCACGCATTTGTTATTGGATGTCATCAAATCCAGCGCCCCGGCCCGCATTGTCAATGTTTCGTCAGATGCCCATCGCGGAACCAAAATAAACTTTGATGACATTCAATTTGAAAAGAATTATTCGGGCTACCCGGTCTACCGACAATCCAAATTATTCAACCTGTTATTTACGTATGAACTCGCGCGCCGCTTGCAAGGAACAGGGGTCACGGTCAACGCGCTACACCCTGGGGTAGTTGCCACAGATATTGGCAAAAATAATGGCTTTTTGCTGCGCTTAATTTTTAAATTAATGTCAACCATGGCAAAAAGCGTTGAAGACGGTGCAGCAACCAGCATTTACCTGGCTTCAGCGCAAGAAGTGGAACAGATAACCGGCGGCTACTTTGTAGACTTAAAACAAGTCCAATCGGACCCAGCCTCGTATGATCTGGCCGCCGCTGAAAAGCTCTGGAATCTTAGCCTGGAAATGATTTCATAACATTTCTAACTAAATTGGGCAGAACTGACTAAACCGGTTAAAAGACCGGTTTAGTCAGTTCTTTTCAATTTTGTGGTAAATTAGACATCTGTCTAACCCTTGGAACCCATTTCTATGACTATGCTTACATCCCCCGCAGAATTTACCATTCAACGCCCCCAATTTAATCGCAACAGCGCCATCGGCTGGGTAATTTCACACGCCACCCGCCACGGTTGGATCATCTTCATGGTATTGATCGGCGCTTTTGGCAATGCCGCCCTGGCCGCAGTCGTACCGGTATTGGTAGGCGATGCCTTCAATGCCATGCTCAAAGACATTCCCGATACCAGCGTGCTCATTCCGCTGGCGCTTTTAATTGGCGGCACTCAAGTTCTGCGCGGCGTGCTGCAATTGGGGCGCAATTTTGGCGCGGAACTGCTCGGTCAACGGTTGGAAGTGGAAATTCGGGATGAGTTGTATATTGCGCTGCTTGGTAAAAGCATGACCTTTCACAACTTGCAGCCAGTGGGCGATACAATGGCCCGCGCCACCAATGACGTGCGCGAAGTAAACCTGATGTTCAACCCCGGCGTCAACCTGGTTATTGGTTCCTTCTTTTTTCTGGTCATGCCCATTTTAGCAGCCCCACGCTATCACCCCAGCCTGCTCATCACACCGGTGCTGTTTGCTGTGGCCTATTTCATCGCGCTGGCGCAATATCTTAAAAACCTGCAACCCATTTCAGACGAGGTGCGGGCTTCTTTCGGCGAAATGAACACCCATTTATCGGAATCACTGGATGGGGTCGAGACGGTCAAAGGCGCAGCGCAGGAAAATGCCGAAGTGGGGCGTTTCGTCGTCAACGCCAAGCGCGTGCGAGATGCCTTCATCAAACAGGGCGATACCGAAGCGCGTTTTGTGGCCTTTCTTTTATACGGTATTGCCATTGCCGCCGGTCTGACCCATGCCCTGCTCCTGTTTCGAGATGGGTTACTGAACACCGGGCAGGTGATTGGCTACTTTGGCCTGCTGCGAATGCTTGATTTTCCAACTTTTACTTCAACCTGGGCCTATACTCAGGTTTCGATGGGCCTGGCCGGGGCGCGCCGCATTTTGGAGCTGATTAACCGCGAAACCAACCTGGATCAGAACTCTGCCGGGTTTAACGGAACCATGCGTGGCGAAATTGAATTTCGGGAAGTGAGCTTTGGCTATCAGGGCCAGGCGGGCGAGAAGGTTTTAAAAAATGTCTCGTTCAAAGTGCAACCAGGGCAAACTGTTGCCATCGTTGGGCAAACCGGCTCCGGGAAGACCTCGCTGGCAAAGCTGGTCAATCGTATGTACGATGTTAGCGGCGGGCAGGTACTGGTAGATGGCGTGGATGTGCGCGAATGGAATTTGGCCGGGCTGCGCTCGCAAATTTCG
>DYPU01000032.1:0-9556 GCA_020719725.1 Anaerolinea sp.
GCGCTTTGTAAAAGGATGGGGACGGTGCTGTTTTGCTGGCGGTAACGGCTGAGTAAAAAGAAAATTTGGGTTTGAAAGGCATAACGTGCCCGGTCGCCGTAAAAGTCGGACAAAAACGGGTTTTCCTCGAAGACTTCCAACAAAATTTCGGTGTGTTCGAATCGCGGCTGGAGCAGGCGCGCCAGGGTGGTTTTTCCCACCCCAATAACTCCTTCAATGGCGATGTACATCTGACAACTCCCAAAAAATGATGGTTAAGGATACCATAAATCGATCTGAGCTGATGTAAGCTGAATTACGCCATGAAAAATGATCCTTTGCCGGGTTGTTTCCAGCCTGCTGATGCTATTCGGCAAGGTCGCCGGGCTTTCATCCCCTGTTATAATTGTAAATATGATCGAAATTATTATTCCCGGACGAGGGACGGTGTTTTTGAAGCATCTGGTGATGGATGTGAACGGAACCCTGGCTGTAGATGGGCGGCTGTTGGATGGCGTTGCCCCGCGCCTTGCCAGCCTGCGCAGTAAACTTCAACTTCATCTAATTACAGCCAACACTCACGGCGGGCAGGACCTGCTTGATAAACAACTTAACCTGGTCTCTGTGAAGATTAAGCCGGGCGGTGAAGCTAATCAGAAAGCAGACTTTGTCCGCCTGCTTGGCCCAGAAAGCGTAATTGCCATCGGACAAGGCTCAAACGATGCCCTTATGCTGCAAGAAGCGGCGATCGGCCTCTGTGTTCTATCTTTGGAGGGCCTGGCAACCGAAGCGCTGAAGGCTGCCGACCTTTTACTGCCCGATATTCTTTCCGCGCTGGATGCTCTCGAAAACCCCATGCGCCTGATTGCGAGCCTGAGAAAATGAATTATCCGCCAACCGCCAACCAACCTGTGGAACCGGAAGAAAAAAACGAAACCCCCGGTTTTATTTCCCCTGAGCAGCAAACTCTGCGCTCAAAGGCCGAAGAACTGGCCTCGGTTGAAAAAACAGAACTGCCAGAGTTTGACTTCTCCGAACTGGAAAGCCAGGCCCGCACCAGTTTGGACGAATTGGGATTTTCTCCCCTGCCCGCATCGGAATCGTTGCCAACTCGCCGCCGCCGTCAGCGTCCCCCTCTCGTCTCGCGCGTCAGCGAAGAAGATGTGCCAGATCGACTGGAGAGTATGGCGCACCGCGCCATGCCCACTTTTGACTTTTTTGTGTTTGCCCTCATAACGGGCGCACTGATGGGCATTGGCTACCTGCTGGATGCCCCTGCGATCTTACTGCTGGCAGTGGTCGCCGCGCCCTTTCCTGGTCCCTGGCTCGGTGTCTCGTTTTCCACCTCCACCGGGGAAGCTCGCCTGCTTGGGCAAACGCTGGGAGGTTTCCTGACCGCCATTCTGGTTGTTTTCCTCACCGGCTTGCTGGCCGGGTTGGCCTCGCGCATCTTTATGCCAATCATTCTCAACCAGGCTTTTTTGCACGCTCGTCTATGGTGGCCCGATCTTCT
Source organism: Anaerolinea sp. (assembly GCA_020719725.1). Lineage (GTDB taxonomy): Bacteria > Chloroflexota > Anaerolineae > Anaerolineales > Villigracilaceae > UBA8950. The sequence continues at coordinate 1,493 of DYPU01000032.1, forward strand.
CTTGTTAGGCATCGGCACCATTAGCCTGGCGATTCTTTTTATTCAGCGCGATGAAAAACCAATCTTGCCCGGTCTGATCCTTAGCTACGAGTTATTACTCCCCATTAGCGCGGCTGGTTTTGGCCTCGGAAATGGCACCACCGGATTGTGGCCGCAAGCCCTGGCGGTTTTTCTGGTACACAGTGCCATCTCTATTGTGTTGGGGCTGCTGATTTTCTATTACATGGGCTTTCGCCCGCTTGAACCCAGTGGATATGCCTGGGGGGCCGGGGTCATATTGATTAGTTTACTCATCGTTGCTGGATTTACAGGAATGGGGGCCATCGACAATTTCTCACTTTCTGGCGGCGCAACCGCGCAGGTTGCCCCAACCGCTACGGCTTCACCTCTTGGCCTGGTTCCGATTAGCGTATCTACCAGTACCCCCACGCCGCGGCCCACTGCCACTGTCACCCTACAACCCAGCCTGCCGACCCCAGCCCCAGCGACCCTGACCGCGGTTCCCACCAATGTTTATGGGCGCATCCAATCCAGGCCTGATGGCGATGGCGCAACCATTCGTAACACTCCGGGCGGGTCTGCCATCACCACTATTTTGAACGGTTACGTTGTGGAAATTTTGCCAGATGTGCCTGTGATTATTGACAACAATGTCTGGATTCACGTCAAAGTGAATACCACCGCGCGAGTGATCGAGGGTTGGGTCTTGCAATCGCTGGTTGTCACCCCCACGCCCGTTCCATAAAAAAAATATTCGGGAGAATTCTTTATGCCGATTCATTTTGGTACTGACGGCTGGCGCGCCGTTATCTCAGATAGCTTTACCTTTAGCAATTTGCGAATGGTCGTTCAGGCCATTGCAGATGCCGCCGCTTCAGAACATTGGCAGAAAGATGCCGATGTTGACCCCAAGCAATTTGTGGTGGGCTTTGATACCCGGTTTCTTTCTGATCGTTATGCCGCAGATGTGGCTCGGGTTTTGGCGGCTAATGGCTTCACGGTTCACCTGGCCCAGGCCGATTCGCCGACCCCGGCTATTTCGTATGCTATCAAGCATTTTCACGCAGCCGGAGGGGTGATGATCACCGCCTCACACAATGCTCCGCGTTATAACGGAGTCAAGCTCAAAGCGGCGTATGGTGGATCGGCTTTGCCCGAACAATGCCGCCATGTTGAAGTCTATATTAATGACAACGAGGAGCGCTCGCGCGGGCCAAACTTGATGGATTTTGACAAAGCGCGCGAAATGGGGTTAATTCAAAAATTTAACCCTCTGCCCATTTATTTTGATCACCTGCGCAAACTGATTAACACCGATATTATTGCCGACAACCCGCAAAACTTTGTGGTCGATTCGATGTTTGGCTCTGGGCGCGGTACGATAAAATCCTTTTTACACGGCACTGGCTGTGAAATAAGCGAAGTTCGCGGTGAAATGAACCCTGGTTTTGGTGGAATTCATCCCGAACCGATCGACCGCTATCTTGGCGCACTCAAAGGCGCGATTGGGGCTGGTCTCGGAAATTTTGGTCTGGCAACTGATGGCGATGCGGATCGAATCGGCGCGATGGATGAGCGCGGTAATTTTGTAGACCCGCACAAAATTATGGCGCTTTCTTTGCGCTATCTGGTGGAAAAACGCGGCCTAACCGGGGCTGTTGTGCGGACGGTCTCTACTACCCGAATGATAGATCGGCTTGCGGCGCGCTATGGGCTTAAAGTTTATGAAACACCGGTCGGGTTTAATCATATTGCTGATTATATGATGAGCGAAGATGTGCTGCTTGGCGGCGAAGAATCGGGCGGAATCTCTTTTAAAGGCCATATTCCAGAAGGTGATGGCCCAATTATGGGGCTTTTGCTGGTCGAGCTGATCGCCGAATCGCGTAAAACCTTGCACGAATTGGTTCAAGACTTACTCGCCGATGTTGGCCCGGCCTTCTATGAACGCGCAGATTTACGCTTAAGCCGCCCGGTTGCCAAAGATGAAATGACCACTTTTTTGGTAAAACAAGCCCCGGCAGAGATTGGTGGTCAAAAGGTAGCCGAAGTTTCGAAGAAAGATGGCGCAAAATATATTATGGGCGATGATTCATGGCTTTTAATTCGACCTTCGGGTACAGAGCCTGTTTTGCGGGTGTATGCAGAAGGTCGCAATATGCAAATGGTAAAAGATTTATTAGCCTACGGCCAAAAAGTAGCCACAAGCGTTGTATAAAAAAATCCCCGGTAAAGTTACCGGGGATTTTTTACAAAGCCTAGATTAGCGCGATTTTACCGGAATTTCCCGCATTCGGCGCGCCAAAAGAATGACAGCGACAAGTACCAGGGCTGCTACGAATAAACCTGGCAGGCCAACTTCATCGGCAAAGCCGGTATTGGATAACGCAGTGGCGCTCGGCAAAAGCGTTGCAGTTAACTGCGAATTGGCCAATTGGGTGTTCAGGGCGTTTAGCTCTGCGACGGCTGTTGCTGTTGCAATACCGTTGGCATCCTGTGGCGCTGCCGCTCCGCCAACGCCGGGTGTTTCAGACGGCAAATTCATCAATAACGGGGTGGCTGTTGGGATTGGAGTGGGGACGTCGGTTGGAGGCAGGGTTGGGGTATAAGCCATGACTTCGGCGGTGGCGGCTACGGCAGTAGCCGCTTCAGCGTTGACAGAATCCAGTGTTCCTTGCGCATTCAGGCGCGCGGCTTGCTGCCCTGGCAAAATCATCAAGGCGTATACTGCGCCCAAAACCAATGTACAGAGAAGAATAACGCCTAATACGATCGCGCCAATAATAAATGGCCGGTTTCCGGTTTCTCCTTCTTCGGGCGTTTTTTGACCATCCGGTTCTTGCTCGGTTGGCTCTTCGCTAAAAGGGGTTTGGTCTTCGTCGTCAAAAGTGAATACGTTGGACATAATTCTTCTCCTCAGGTGGATAGCTTTATTTTACCCCAGCACTTCAAGGTTGGAGAGCGCAACAAGGATTTCATCTCCGGTCTCCAAGCGCACACTCGCGGATAGGGTTTTTATTCCGTTGGGCAAACTGACCGGGTCCGCAGGTAGAACGGTGATCGCGCCTATTTGGCAGGGCTTGGTAAGAGATAGCACGCGCACCGTTTGGCCTGGCGCAAACATTTCAACATCACGAGGTTCGGGTGGCTCTTGGCTAAAAGGGAGTGATATAAATATTTCGGGGCGATTTCCGACGTTTTTTTCGAAGATGTCGGCATTTATGGCGACATCTCGTTTGATATTTGTACTTAATAGTTTGAACGCGATACTGTTCATTGGCCTGTTCCCAAAACCATCCAGTAATAAAATTGGGTAGGGCATTTGTAGCGCAGTGGCAAGCAAGGTTGGCGAAAGGCTGGCAAGAATTAAGCCGCGCACAGGCATTTCGGCGGCGCTTTTGAGCACATTCGGGTCGGCAACATGCCCTGCCAGGATAACTGAGCCGCGCAGGCTGACGTCCAACTGCGCCGGGGTTAAAACGTCGGCAGGTTTTTCTATCAGGCTGACCAAAACCCCTGCGTCTACTTTGCCGTTGCCCCAAACACCCTGAATGATTGCCCCCGAGGCTCGGATGATTGCGCCTCGTTCTCCGACCAACTCTGTGACCGTTCCCACCAACCCTGAACGAACTTCAATGGAAGCGCGGGATATTTCCACAACCAGTTTGCCGCCGCCCAGAGCGACGATGCGCCCATCGATTGGGGAGCGTGTTTCTCGTCCAAAAAGGCCGCCGGCATCAGCCAGTAGGTCGCCCTTGGCAATTTTTTGGCCTCGTTTTACTTTGACAAAAGCATCTACTTTAGCCGCCTGGACTTGCAGTTCTTCGGCGATATTTAATACGACGTGTTTGCGACTCACGGATGTTTCTGCGATCACGTCGGACGGGGAAACTTTTTGTCCGGGACGGACTAAAACGCGGCCATCCTGGGGTAAGACCCGGGTGCGGACAATGGTAGCCAGGGGCAGGATGTGAATAGTTGATGTTAGCATTTAGCCTCCCATCCGGCTTTGCCACAAATTTAAGAGTTCTTTGCGGCGTGCAGAGTCTGAGGGTAACCGAATTGGGCGGCCACGCGCGTCAAGAACGATTCCCAATGCGCTGCCAGTGACATCCACTTCACCGGCTCGGCCTGGGCCAAGCCCAACATCGGCACGTAAGAGTGGGCGTAGTTGTAGCCGTGCGGTCTGGCCGCTTTCGAGTGGTAAAACTTGGAATGCGCCCATTTTTACTTCTGTTTCATTTTCACTACCGTCATTGCGGATGAGTTTTGCGCGCACAATGGGAGTTCCATAGCTAACGTTTTGAACTACCGGGGAGATGACCGTTGCCAAGTAGGCCAACACACCAGAGTCGATTACCTGTACGGGCAACAAGCTGTTTTGCGCAGAGGCTGCGCCTAAAATTGCCAGCAGGTTGTTCTGATCCATTGCCAATGTGGTAATGCCAACGGGTTGCAGGCCATCCAAGAGCATCAGTAATTTTTGTCCAAGTGTTGGAGCATCGGTCAATACTGCGCCAGAGGCTAAAATGGGCTGCATAGCTGGCAGCAAACCTGTCTTGGAGCGATACCGCGCGGGTAGTTTTGCGATGGAGGCGCGCATGGCAGACTGAAGCATATGCCGCACAAGGGTTTGCTCCATAGATAATTCTTCAGCATTCGCAGGGATATAGGCCGGGTAAAGCGATTTTTGGTAAATATAATCTCTGAGTGCTTCCGACGGAAGGTTTAAGGAGAACCAGCGTGCCAGTTCGTCCAGATTGGTCTGATTGAGCAACCCGGCCAGGGGCTCTCCCAGCCCATATTGGGTATAAACGGTTGTAAAAAGTTCATCCCCAAAGGCCATTGCGGTTGAGAGGGAGGCTGCGCCCATGTCTACGGATAGTACGCCGCGCCCGGTATCAAAATAGCGCGATAAGAACCGAACCATGCGCCCTTGGTTGTAGATGGCTGGTAAAACGGCTCCGCCAGAAAGAGAACGCAGTTCTTTTAGTTCTGGCATTTGGCGCTGACGTAACTCGATGATGATGTTTGCAAGCTGGCGTTGAGCCGGGCCTAAGTCTTCAAAATCGGCCTGTGGGCGCACGTTGGGGGCGAGTGCCAGCCCTGAAACCAGATTTTTCATGGAACTGCGGACTTGTTGCTGCATTTTTTCATTGCCCGCAAAGAGCATGGCGGGGCGCTGCGCCTCGGGCAGTAAATAAGAGGCCAGCCCAATCAACTCCAATTCTTTTTGAATGGCGGCGGTCGCTCCGCTGTCAGTGCCACCCGCTACCAGAACCAGGTCTGGAGTTTGTGTAAAAATTGCGTCGAGTTGTTCGTTTATGTTACGCGTGTCGTTGATGCCAATTGTATCGACAACGCGGGTGTAGGTGCTCATTGCCAGGTTTTCAATGCTTTTGAGCGAAACTTCGGGCAGCAGCCCAAGTAACACCGTTTTCACAACATCTCCGGCGGAGACGGTTGCACAAATACTGTCTACGCCAATGCCATCCGGTTGTGAGGGCAGTATAAGGCGGGCATCAGCGTCAATGAGTGGCTTGCCGATTAGTTTTTGCAAAGATTCAATGGCGGCTTGCACACCATAGGCTATGTTGCGTGTGGGTGCTGCCAGGGTGGTGGGCGCTTGGCCCATGCCTATAAAGCGGTATTGCCCTTCCACTACGTCAAAATACGCAGCGCGGGTTGTTACTGAACCGATATCAAGTGCTAACAGGGAGTTTCCTTCGACCAGGGATACAGGCATAATTTTTTATTGAAAAAAAAGGGAGTTGAAAAAGTTTATGATGGAGTGAGTTCGCTCTACCAGGGCGGTCAGGGCCGCCGAGAGCACTCCGGCAAAAAGAGCGCCAAAGGTAATTGCAATAAAGAATTCGGCGATGGAAGTTATCGCGCGCATCAATACACTGCTTTTGCCTGGTTTGGTTGCATTTTCTCGAACGCCAAATTGAAAATAGGCCAGTGTAAAAACTGTGCCGGTAAGGATGATAATACCCTCTACAAGTTTGTCAACAAAATTCGCGGATTGATTTTCTGAGAAATCAAAAAGGTTGATGGAAGCCCAGACCTGAGGCAGGAGTGTGCCGCCTAGCGCACCCGCAATTGCCGCAGCGGCTCCTACGCCTACTAAAAAGGCAACCACCCAGCGGCCTGGTTTTTGATATCTTACCTTGCTTAATAAGAGAAAACCCATAATCAGTGGAATAGCCAGAAAAGCAAGCTGCGTCCAATTGCCCGTCAGCATTGGCGCGATTAACTTATTGATAAAAATTTGTTCAAAAACAACCAGTGTTACAAATCCGGCTGCCAATCCAACGAAAACATGAATTGCTACGCGAAAAAACGGATTATCTCCAATCACATAGCTAAAAATCATGATTGTAAAGACAAAACTAAATAGTCCAGTAATTAAATCAGCGATTGGCGCGGAAAACATTTAAGCCTCTTCCACTTTTTTTTCTTTACGGCGGGCAATAATTCCTTTAACCAGACTCCAGCTTGAGCCGCCAATAATCAATAATTCGATTGCGACAAGGCTTAGCCCATAAGTGTCCCAGTATGTTCGGGCTAGTTTCAGTCGGTTTTGGCTTTGCTCTGTTTGGTTTTGCTCATAAATTGCGCCGCCGCTCAGGCCGGTCACGATTCCGGTGATTTGGCCCGAGTCGTAGTAAGGGCGTAACATTGGTTCTGCCTGGGCGCTGATTACTGCCAAAATTGGCTTACCTGCCAGCCTGGGGCTGGCTTGTTCAATCCAGATTCGACCAACGTCCGGATTGTCGGTCACAATGACCAGGGCAGCAAAATCACTTAATTGCTGGATTTGTGCCAGGGGGGGAGAGTTCCAAAAATAGCCATCCATCCCGTCATGGCGTTTGGTCTGTTCGGGGTTGTTTGCAAAAACCTGAATTCCCGCGGCGTCGCCGGGCAGGTAGCCCAAATCGATATACTGCTCGCCCTGTTGATACGAGTGAATTGGTAACATCCACTCCATCATGCGCGCAATCATTAACGAACCGGTAGGCGAAGTGCTAATAAAGGTCAGCCGGGCACCTTTAAGCATTAAATCATCCAACACAGGCGAAAGCGCGGCTTCCATTTCACCGGCCAGCGCGGGCTGATAATCGATGACAAGCAGTACCGGGGCATCTGCATTTAACTCAAAGATTGTTTGTCTGAAGTCGCGTAAATCGCTGGTACTTTCGTTGGGAATCGCTAATTGTTGCGTTCCCAATAGGGACGGAATAAATACCGCCAAAAACAAGACGGCTGCGACCACCCACCGCGAAATGCGGTTGGCGGCAGGCTTGCTTTTGCTCGAAATCTTTTTTGCCACTCCTTCAGATTTCAAAAGCGCATCCAGCAAAGCAGCCTGAGATTGCTGAATATCATCGGATATTAGTTTTATCGGGTAAATTTTTGACTTATGAGTAGTCGCCCCGCCATCCAGCGCGGGGATGACAGCTCGAAATCCGGCCAAGGGGCCTTCTTTTTCGACAAATTGCTCATCGTCCCCAAGTCCGACCCCAGAAACAACCGCTTCGACCGGGCGCATGGCTTGCACCCACGATGGCAGGCTGGCTGGAGCAATATCATCGGGGTTGTCGCCAACGCTACCCGTTTGATTTTTGGCTGGTGCCAGGTCGTTGGAGGTAAAGCCTGCCAACCAATCGGGCATATCCATTGAAAGAATGCTGTCATCATTTCCTGTTTGCGAGGCAATGGGTGATGATTCTTGCCGGGATGCTTCAGTAGCGGGCGATAACTCTAATTCTGGCTCAAAATGTTCTGGTTGAGATTCTACTTTAGCCTCAGCCAGGCTCGCTAGATCGAAAGCTGGTTCTTCACCTGAGGTGGCGTTTAACCAATCGGGTGCATTTTCTGCTTCAAATTGGCTGCTATTTGTGGGAGAAGAGCCTAATCCGGCCAACCAATCTGGCGTTCCGGTTGTGCCAATTTCTTCAAGGGAGCCTGTTTGAAAAGCCTTGGGGGCTTTCGACTGTTCAGGTTTTGTTTTGTTTTGGACGGCCGGAGTCTCGGCCTGGAATGAAGCCAGCCAGTCGGGAG
>DYPU01000032.1:9656-29577 GCA_020719725.1 Anaerolinea sp.
CATCGTCCTCGTCTTGGGCGGCAGGCAGCGGCGTGGGGGCCGGAGTCTCGGCCTGGAATGAAGCCAGCCAGTCGGGAGCATCGTCCTCGTCTTGGGCGGCAGGCAGCGGCGTGGGGGCCGGAGTCTCGGCCTGAAGTGAAGCCAGCCAGTCGGGGACATTTGTTGGGGAAGCAGGCTTGTCTGATGGGGATGAGGCCGCCTGTTGTGTTCCTGTTGCGCTGCCCGTGGATAAATCACTCAGCCAGGCGGGGAACTCTGTATCAGGCGCAGAAAAACCTGGCGTATCCTCTGTAATTGTTGTACTTTGCGAAGAAACTGAAGGGAGGTTGGCCTGGGCTTTGAGTGCATTTAGCCAATCAGGGGTATCTTCCTGGGCGGCAAACGGATCTATAATCTCTTGCTCGCTGGAGAACTCTCTTTTTTCTTCCTGAAAGCCCCAGGCTGTGCTGGTAGATTCAGTCTCTAGTAGATTTTCTACCGGGGCTGGCGGGGCAATTGCGGACATTAAATCCTGTAAGGATGTGTCGGCAGAATTCTCTGAAGCAGGTGATTCGTCAGGTAAATCGGAACGCAGGTTTGCCAGCCAATCCGGGGTTTCGTCTTCGTCATCTGCGCTTGCGGCCAGGCCGGCCAAGAAGTCTAGCGGGGATGCGGGGGCAGGCTCTGGCTTGTGTGTGTGTGTGACTGGCGCATTTTTGGTTTGTTCTGGCGGAGTACTGTTGAAAAAATTTCGATTAGTTTCAAGAGAATTGGAGGTATTGGGGGTGTCTTCGGAGGCTTTGCGTGCGTCTCTTAACCAGGCGGGTAAGGTGCTTTCAAGGTCCGCAGTTTTCCTTGGGGTGGGGGTTTCGCCCGGTTTAATGGTTTCCAGTGGCGCGGTAACAGGCGTAATTCGTGCGCCACAATATTGGCAAACATCGGCGTTTTGCAGGTTGGGCTTGGAGCACATGGGGCATTTGATGTCAGCCATTATTTCCCCCCGTAAGGCCGGTCTGCGCCGAAGAAGATGCGTAACCCTGTCATTAAGGCCCCAAGCGCAACGCCAATCAAAATTCCGCGCGCTCCGCCTGTTGCAAATACTTGAGAAATAATCAAACGAAAATTGCCTAGAAAGGGTAACGCATTGATCCAAGGGGAGGAGGCTGCGCCGAGTAAAATAAACAAAACTGTCAAAATAAAGACAATCGATTTGACATTAACCCGGTCGCGTAGTAAGCGAATGCTGGAGTAGACCAGGGTGACGGCCAAGACTGCCATCAGGCTAATTTCAACCGGGATCATGATTCCGTTGAGTAATACATTCTCAACTTCGGTAAAAACTGAAAACCCTAAGGCTCCAACAAAGCCTAATAATAAAATAGTGAGCATTGAAATGAGGGTGGCAAAGCTATAAAGGTAGCCTTTGCTGCGGGTGCGAATTTTTGTGTAGTGAACAGAGAAAAGATTGCCAACTCCAACAAAGACTGCAAATCCAGAAAGAATGACTGCCCAATCGAGCAGGATCATTTGAAAGGGGGCAACCTGTGGTAAAAAATAGCCCAACAGCACAAGTGTGCCCGTGCTGATGGCGATGATGGCATACGCGGCGGATGAAATTCTTTTCACAGTAAATTGACCAGTTTTAAGAGAATGCCAATTAATATGGCAACAATGATAACCCAACGGAAAATATCTTGTACGCGCAAGCTGGCTGAATGAAAATTGCCTGCCTGTTGATAGGCTCCCGCTGCAAAGAGTTCTTCTCCAATCAGGGGGGAAGGCGTGGCGACAAAAAGAACCGCTTGCGCTGGTAAATAATCACTGGCTGCAATGACCGCTGCGCCTTCGCGCTCGGCGGCCTCTGCCAGTAAGGCTACCTCAACTCCATAATTTCCAATTAAAACATTTGTGGAAACTTGATCGTCTCGAATATAAGGCATGGCCCCGGCAACATAAGAGAAGGGCGTCATGCCAGTGATACGGCCTTGGGTGGCATCGAAAGCTTTATCTCTGTCAACGGCTTCTTGAGCGGTGCGCAGGGTTTCTTGCGCAAGTAGATTGATGACCGGGTCGCCGGTAGTGGAAATAGGTGGCCGGTCGCTAAGGGAGGTCGTTTCTCCTAGCTGACGTAACATGCTTAGCCCAGCCAGGGCTACTGCGCCAAAGGGCGTCAACAGGCTGCCGCGCCCAAGCGAAATATGCAGGCGTGAACCGTCTTCGACGACCATGCTGACTGCTCGACGAATTTGGCGAAAGGAAGCTATGTCACGAAAGTGAAAGGGGGAGCGTTGGGCAAGGAATGCAAAGACAGCCATCATGACCGCGGCAATAAGCACTATGCCCAATGCAATCAATCCATCAATTTGATTCACGAGTCTTCTCTCAAGAAAGTTACAAATGCGCGGGTTTCGTCTTCATCTTCCAGTATGTGGGCCAGGGCCTGCATTTGGCCGTCATCGTCCGAAAAAAGTGGGTGCGCCAGGTAAATCATTTGCGCGCCAAGCACATTAAGAGGCCCTGCCGCATCAAGCGCCCAGCTCGTCCAAGTTTTTAGGCCAGTTTTTTGCAGTGTCACCAGCCAATCTGGCCAAAAAGAGCGCAATGAATTCATGCTAAAAGTATAGCATAAATTATAGAACAGACGTTACGCTATGATTTCAGTGTCGCGGGTTAGATGTAATTGGTTGCCAATGATGCGGGCGATTTCGTTGGCAGCTTCTGGCCTTGCTGCGCGTGAGCAGGCCTCTACAACTGTTTGGCGCTCTGCAGGATTTTCAGCCCAGTGTCGCAAAGTTGCAACCACCCGCTGGGGGGTGGGGGCCCAAACTCCGGTTTCGGTTTCACGCACAAATGTCACGTTGCCATCTTCCTGGCCGGGCAGACGGGCATAGAGTATTAGCGGCAAATGAGCTGCCAACGCTTCTGCTATGGTTCCCGGTCCGGCTTTGGTCACTAATACATCGGCGGCGCGCATAAAGTCGGGGAGTTGACGGGTAAAACCGTAGATGTGGATCGGAATCGGCCAATTGATTGATTCCAGGCGTTCTTTTAGGCGCTCGTTTCGGCCAGCCACAACAACCAGGCTGACATCCAAGCCCGATTCGCCGATGGCGCGCGCTGTTTGAGCCAGCGGCCCCATCCCCTCGCCACCGCCGACCGCAACGACAGTAAATTTGTCTTCGGGCCAGCCCAGTGAACGCCGCAGAACCGATTTATCGCCCACCGGGGCGCAGTATTTGGCTGCGATTGGCTGTCCGACTACCACTACCTTTTCGGGGGACATGGAATATTCGATGGCTCGTTGACGCGCTGTTTCGGTGGGTACACAAATGATGTCGGCCCGATTATCAAACCAGAGCGCATGGGTTGTAACCATGTCTGTCACAACCGTAATAAATGGAGGCCGGTGATTGCCAAGCGCTTTTAAAATGAAGGAATTCCCAAACGGGTGTACCGTCACCACCAGATCGCTGGGATGCTGGTTAATGATGCGGCGGGCGTAGCGGGCAGCTACCGGCCAAATGGTGGCGGTGATGGCGCGGGCGCGGGCGCGTCCATCAGTGATGCGAAAGCTGGCTCCCCACAAATCGGGCGCTTTCACCATGTATGGATACCAATCGGGCATTCGGTTCAGGGGTCGGGGGGCGTAATCTTTAAAGATATCCACCATTTCGGTGGTAACGCTATCGCCATAGCGCAAATGAACGGCCTCGATAACGGCTTCTGCGGCAGAGCGGTGTCCGCCACCGGTGTCAGAAAACAAAAACAGGATGTGCGGTTTTTTATCCATGGGTTTCTCGATTTTGAGAGATACTTATTGGGGTGGGCGCAAAAATAACTGTTTTGAGGCGGCGCATCAATTCACGCCGGGTTAGCAGCACCCGGTGATGACAAGTATTGCATTCCAGCCCAATATCTGCGCCAAGGCGGGTTACAGTCCATTCGTACCCGCCGCATGGATGGGGTTTGCGCAGTCTTAGGATGGTTTGCAATTGCAAATCGGGTAACATAGCGCTCCATTAAACTAAATTACGATTTCAGGATTATACCGTAAGGGCAGGCTATGATAAACTATGCCGTTGTCTGAACATTTATGCGGAGGATACTCATGACTGAACAGGAATTTTACACAGTAGAAATTGCCGGACTCAAACGAGATTTGCGCTTGTTTGAAGTTGCGCCTGGCCTGCGCATCGCTATTCTCAACATTCTTGGGGATACCGAGCTGGTTCAGGTTGCTGCCAAAGCGCTGGCCCAAAAACTGCAAGCTATTGAATATGACGTGCTGGCAACTGCCGAAGCCAAATCCATTCCACTGGCGTATGCGCTTTCGGTTGAAACTCACAAACCCTATGTAGTTTTTCGCAAATCCTATAAACCCTACATGGGCGATGCCTTGCAAGCCGAAACGCTTTCAATTACCACCGGAAAACCCCAAACGCTGATTTTAGATGAGAAAGACCGCAGCCAAGTTGAAGGCAAAAAAGTGGTCGTGGTTGATGATGTCGTCAGTACTGGCTCGACCTTGCAAGGAATGCGACAGATTTTGAAAAAGGCCGGGGCTATAATCGCCGCCGAAACGGCCATTATGACTGAAGGTGAAGAAGAACGCTGGGCGAGCATTATTTCGCTGGGGCATTTGCCCCTTTTTCCAAAATAAATCAGGAAAAGAACATGCCCAACGGCAAACCACCCCCACTGCCCTTTAACTCTGAACAATTTATTACAGACTATCGTCTCGCCTACCAGAGCCGCCAGGCCTCCATCATTGGCCGGCGCGAAGTTCTAAGCGGCAAAGCCAAATTTGGCATCTTTGGCGATGGCAAAGAAGTCGCCCAACTTGCCATTGCCCACACATTCCAAAAAGGCGACTGGCGCTCTGGCTATTACCGTGACCAAACCTGGATGTTCGCCCTTGGCGTAATCAACATCCAGGCTTTTTTTGCCCAGCTTTACGCCCACGCCGACGTAGCTCACGATCCTGCCACTGCCGGACGCACCATGAACGGCCATTTTGCCTCGCGTTACATCAATCCCGATGGTTCATGGCGCAACCAAACCCAAAGCTACAACATCGCCGCCGATGTCTCCCCCACAGCATCCCAAATGCCACGCTTGGTTGGCCTGGCCTTCGCCTCCAGCCTCTACCGCCAACTGCCAGAACTAAAAACCTTCACCCAATTTTCTAACAACGGCAACGAAATCGCCTGGGGCAGCATTGGCAACGCCTCCACCGCCGAAGGCATGTTTTGGGAAAGCGTTAACGCCATCGGTGTTTTGCAGGCCCCGGCCATCATCACCATTTACGACGACGGCTACGGCATCTCCGTCCCCAACCAATTCCAAATGGTCAAAGAAAACATCGGCGCCATCCTGCAAGGCTTCGCCCGCGATCCCGCCCCGCCCCGCAGCACAGACCTGGGCTACGACATCTACACCGTCCGCGCCTGGGACTACCTGGCCCTGCTCGAAACCTACGCCGCCGCCAGCGAAACCGCCCGCGAATACCACGTCCCCGCCATCGTACACATCACCGAAGTCACCCAACCCCTTGGACACAGCACCAGCGGCAGCCACGAACGCTACAAATCCACCGAACGCCTGCAATGGGAAATTGAACACGACTGCCTCACCAAAATGCGCGCCTGGCTCATCGAACGCGGCCTGGCCTCCAAAGACGAATTGAACGCCTACGAAACGGAAGACCGGCAGCGGGTCGAAGAATCCCGCAAAGCGGCCTGGAACGCCTACCATACCCCCCTCCAGCAAATCCACCGCGAAGCCACCCAGCTCCTCGCGCAAATTCCATCTGCCAGCGGCATTAAAGAAAACGTCTCCAGTCTGCCGATGTTTAGCAAACGCGATATTTTTGCCGCCGCCCACGAAGCCCTGCGCGCGGAACGCCATCACCCGACACCTGCCACGCAAAAACTGGCCGCCTGGTTGCAGGCCGAAAATAAAACCGCATCCGAAACCTATTCCAGCTACCTGCACAGCCCCTGGGCCGACGCCGCCACCCGCGTCCCGGAGGTCAAACCCGTTTACTCGGCCACCTCCGCCAGCGAGACTGGTTTCGAAGTCATCAACGCCTTTTTTGACGCCGCCCTTGCGCGTGACCCACGCACCATCGCTTTTGGCGAAGATGTTGGCAAATTGGGCGATGTCAACCAGGGCTTTCGCGGCCTGCAAGAAAAATATGGATTTTTGCGCGTAATGGACACAGGCATTCGTGAAGTGACGATTTTGGGCCAGGCGATTGGCTTGGCAATGCGTGGCCTGCGCCCAATTTGCGAAATTCAATACCTCGATTATCTGCTCTATGCCCTGCAACTGATGTCTGACGATTTAGCAAACCTGCTCTGGCGCACCGCGGGTGGACAAAAAGCCCCAGTTATCATCCGCACCCGTGGACACCGGCTGGAGGGCATCTGGCACAGCGGTTCGCCGATGGCCGGAATTCTCAATCTGGTGCGCGGCATACACGTTCTCGTACCGCGTAACCTGACTCAGGCGGGTGGTTTTTACAATACCCTGTTGCGCGCCGAAGAACCTGGCCTGGTCATCGAGCCGCTCAATGGCTATCGCCTGAAAGAACGCTTACCCGATAACTTCTCTGAAATGACCGTTCCGCTCGGCCTGCCCGAAATTTTACGCCCCGGCAGAGATGTGACCGTGATAACGTATGGTTCATGCTGTCGTATTGCGTTGGATGCCGCCGAAAAATTGGCCCAGGTGGGCATTGATGCCGAAATTATCGATGTTCAAAGCCTGCTGCCCTTCGATCTAAATTGGACGCTGGTTGAGTCGCTCAAAAAGACCAACCGGGTGCTGTTCCTCGACGAGGACGTTCCCGGCGGGACGACGGCCTACATGATGCAGGAAGTGCTCGAAAAACAAGGCGGCTACTATCAATTGGACGCGCTGCCTCGCACTCTTACGGCCCAACCTCATCGTCCCGCCTACGGCTCGGACGGCGATTACTGGTCGAAACCCAATGCGGAAACGATTTTTGATGCGGTTTATGAAATCATGTCTGAAGCCGATCCCAAACAGTACCCGGCTTTTAAATAGCCGCTAAACGCAAGGAAAAGCCCATGAAAATATTGGTAACAAATGACGACGGCGTACAAGCGCCCGGCTTGTTGGCGCTGGCCCAGGCCATGCGCCAGCTTGGCGCAGTAACTGTCCTGGCCCCCGACCGAAACTGGAGCGCTAGCGGCCATGTCAAAACCATGGAACGCCCATTGCGAGTGCGTGAAACTCATCTGGCAGATGGTTCTGCCGCGTTTAGCAGCGACGGCGCGCCCTCCGATTGTGTGGCCCTGGCTTTATTGGGTGTCCTCAACGAAAAATACGACCTGGTAGTTTCTGGCATCAACCCAAACGCCAACATCGGCCACGACGTGACCTACTCAGGAACCGTCACCGCCGCCATGGAGGCGGTGATTGCAGAGGTTCCGGGGCTGGCTGTTTCACTCGATTCTCCCCCTGAACATGGTCTACTCGATTATGGCCCTGCCGCGCGGGTCGCCCTACGGGTGGCAACTCAAGCCATGCAGCAAGGCCTACCGGCTGGCATTTTGCTGAATTTGAATGTACCGTATTTGCAAGACGACCAATTTAAAGGCCTGCTGATCACCCGCCAGGGGTTGCGCGTCTATCGTGACGCGTTGGACGCCCGCAAAGATCCGCGAGGCCGCGCTTACTATTGGATAGGTGGCGATGCCCCCACCGGCATTGCCGAAGATGGCACGGATTTCGGTGCTTTGGCCGCTGGCTATATCTCGCTGACTCCCTTGCACTTGGATTTAACCGCTCGCGCCGCCATCCCAACCCTGCAAAATTGGCCCTGGAGCTAACCCATGCCCGGATTTACCTCGCCTCCCAACCCACAACTCTTCAATGCCCAGGTTTGGCAGATTGTGCGCCAAATTCCGTCCGGAAAAGTGCTGGCCTATGGGCAGATTGGCGCACTTCTCCCCACACCAACCGGGCTAACCTTGAAAGATTACGACACCTTTCGCGCCCGCTGGGTGGGCGCAGCCATGGCCGCTTGCCCCGAAGATGTCCCCTGGTGGCGGGTGGTCAACGCCCAGGGAAAAATCAGCCTGCGCCCTGCCTCAGCCGAACAACGCGCCCGGCTCGAATCTGAGGGCGTTCAATTTGATGACAAAGACCGCATTGATTTACGCCAATATGGCTGGAATTCCACGCCAACGATGTTAAAATAAAATTTCATCTTTCCCCACAAGGTAAACCATGCCGACTTACGACTACATTTGCCTCGATTGCCGCCAGCGCTTTGACATTTTTCTCAGCTACAAGGACTACGGCAGCAAACCCGTAACCTGCTCCCATTGCGATAGCGCCAATGTCCGCCGACGTGTCCCGCGCGTGCGCGTACTCAAGTCTGACGAGCAGCGCCTATCTGCCCTGGGAGACCCCTCCGCGTTGGACGGTATTGACGATGACCCCATCGCCCTGGGCCGCATGATGCGTAAAATGGGCAGTGAGATGGGCGAAGACCTGCCGCCCGAATTTGGCGACGTTGTAGACCGGCTTGAAGCGGGCCAATCTCCCGCAGAAATTGAAAGCGCCCTGCCCGATCTGGGAGCCAGCCTCGACCCTGGCGGTATGGGCGGATTTGACGATTAACCCTTCTTTTTAAGCTTTGTTTTTCTTTCAAATCATGGATACAATAGAAACATGATTATCCATTCGGCATCCCAACTCCTCACGCTTAAAGGTGGCCCGCAACGTGGAGCCGACCTGGGCAATTTGGGTATTATCCCTGACGGCGCAGTCGTCATCCGCGATGAAAAAATTGTCGCAGTTGGCAAAACAGCCGAAATTCGCGCCGCCTATCCACAGGACCCTCTCTTGGATGCCTCCGGCTGTGTCGTCATGCCCGGATTTGTAGACCCGCACACCCATCTCATTTGGGGCGGCGACCGGGCCGCAGAATTTGAAATGAAAATAGCCGGAACGCCCTACCTCGACATTTTGGCGGCTGGCGGCGGCATCCTTTCCACTGTCCGAGCCACCCGCACGGCCTCCATCGAATCACTTATTGCCCAGGCTCGCCCGCGCCTTTTACGGATGTTTGCGCATGGAACCACTACCGTGGAAGCAAAAACCGGCTACGGCTTACAAACCGCTACAGAACTGCGCCTGCTGAAAGCTCTTCTGGCGCTAGAAGATGAAAACCGGGTCGATCTTGCCATCACCTTTCTGGGCGCACACGCTATTGCCCCAGAATACAAAGATGACCCGCAAGGGTACACCGACCTGGTAAGTGACACCATGCTTACCATTGTCTGGCAATGGTGGGAGTTACACGCCCCCGGTCAAACCTTGCCCTTTGTAGATGTTTTTTGCGAAAACAAAGCCTTCACCCTGGCGCAATCTCGCCAGATACTAACCAAAGCCAAAGAACTCGGCTTCCCTCTCAAAATTCACGCCGATGAATTCGACAATTTGGGCGGAGTCCAACTGGCGGTAGAATTGGGCGCTGCCTCCGCCGACCATCTGGTAGTTACTTCAGATGCCGATATTGAAGCACTCGGACGCTCGGATACCGTTGCCGTTTCGTTGCCTTGCACGCCCTTTGGGCTAGCTCAGTGTCATTACACCCCCGCCCAAAAAATTATCGCCGCCAATGGAATTTTAGCGCTCGCCACCGACTGCAACCCTGGCACAACCTGGAACGAATCGATGCAATTTGTGATTGCGTTGGCTTGTCGCGCCATGAAGTTGACTCCAGCCCAGGCCATTGCCGCATCCACCATCAATGCTGCTCACGCCATTCGCCGTTCCAACCGAATCGGCTCCCTCGAAGTAGGCAAACAAGCTGATATCCTGATTCTTTCTGTGCCAGACTATCGGCATGTAGGCTATCGCTATGGCACGAATCTGGTCAAGCAAGTTGTAAAACGAGGCCGAATCTACTCGGTAGACGTGGGCTACTATCGCACCGCCTGAGATGGGAATGATTTTATGCAAACACAATGGGCCTTTTTTTCTTTTATTCTGATTATCAACACGCTAGCTGCGATAGCTTTGGGCTTCATAGTTCTGCGTCGTCGCAATGCGCCCGGCGGGGTTTCTGCCACACTCATGTTTTTTGCGCTAAGTGTCTGGACTTTGGCTTACGCCATGATTACAATTTCCAGCGACATGCCGACAAAGATCTTCTGGTTGCGGGTTGAAAACATTGGCATTCTAAGTGTGCCCTTCTTGTGGCTTACCTTTGCAATTGAATACACCCTCAAAGAGCAAAAAATCCACTTTTTTTGGCGCACCATCCTGTGGATTGTTCCACTCACCTCTCTAACTTTTCTGCTTAGTGACAAGTGGTTTCATTTGTATTACCAGGCGCTTAAGGCCATGGAAGCCGATGGCACCGGGCCGCTCGTCATCACCCGGGGCAGTTGGTATTCTGTCCAACTGATCGCCGCCTATGGATCGCTGGCCTTAGGGTTCCTGCTGTTTTTGTGGACAATGTTCCGCCTGCGTGACTTGTATCGCCGTCAACTCATTTTTCTCTTGTTGGGCGTGTTTGTGCCAGTGATGGTTAATATCTTTTACCAAAACGGCGCAAAACTATTTCCCGAGCAATATATCCCCGTAGATTTGACACCCATTTCGTTGACAATTACCGCCGGGTTTATCAGCATTGGCATTTTCGGAATGCGCATGTTCGACCTGGTGCCGATTGCGCGCAACCTGGTTTTGGAAAACATTCCAGAAGTGGTTCTGGTGGTTGATTCTTATAACCGGGTCTTAGACGCCAATCGCACCGCTTTGGTCTGGCTGCAAAAACCAAACCGGGAAGTGCTTGGCAAAAACCTGATGGATGTCTTCAACCTGTGGCCGGGCCTTGCCAGTCGTTTTTTGAGCACGTCCGAATTGAGTGAGGAAGTTGAAATTCCAGGCAGCCCCTCCCGGACTTTGGAAATGCTTATTTCACCGATTTTTAGCAAATCTGGCGAGATGGAAGGTAAAGTTATTGTTGCCAGAGATGTTTCGCCCCGCAAAGCGATTGAGAAAGAGGCCAAACGCGCAAATCAGGCCCTTAAGATGCAGCTGGCCGAAATTGAAACATTGCGCATCCAATTGCAGGAACAGGCCGTCCGCGATTCTCTGACCGGTTTGTATAACCGTCGTCACATGGCCTATCTGCTCGATCAGATTGTAGAAAAGACCCAAAAACGGGATGCGATTTTTTCTGTGGCGGCTGTCGCGCTCGATAATTTTGAGAACATCAATAAACATTTTGGCCACAAATGTGGTGATGTGGTTTTACTGGCTTGCGCCAATCGGCTCGATAAAAAAATGAATTCAAATGATGTGCTTTGCCGTTACGGCGGGGCCAAATTTGTTATTCTGTTGCCAGGGGTAAATCAAGAACAAGCCGTTGCGCGCGCCCAAGAATGGCAAACCAGCATTCGTGAAAAGAACATAGACTATGAAGGCGCACCTTTGCCAGAAATTACAATCTCAGTTGGAATTTCCACCTTTCCGAAAAATGGAACAGACAGCGAAGCGATATTGCAAGCCGCAGATCGGGCTTTGTATGAGGCCAAATCACATGGGAACAATCAGGTTAGCCCCCAGTGAACTAAAAAAATAACTCCCCAGCCGGGGAGTTATTTTTTGGTGGAATGGACAGCGCTTATAAATACAGCCACCATTTTTTCTAAATTAATTTCTTCAGAGACGATTCGGTAGGATTCTGCGCCCATGCGGCGCAAGCGGGGCAAATTGCTGAGCGCGTCTTGCAGGCTGAACAGCAAGGCAAAATCATCATCTGCGTTAATTTGCCAGCCGTTTTCCGGGCGGACAAGATCATCCTGAGTGCCGTCACCTTTGGCAACCATGACCGGCAGGCCATAGGTCATGGCTTCTTGTACAGCTAACCCGCCTGTGCCAGGGAGCACAAACAGGTCTGCGGCCAGAAAATAAGGCACCAGTTGCGCGCCGTGTTTGGCCCCCACGAATTCAGCGGCAGGATAAATATCAGCGGCCAGGGCTTCGATCGTTTGGCGTTCCGGCCCATCGCCGACAATCACCAGTCGAGGTTTGAGTTGCTCAGGGAGTTCGGCGCAGGCTTTCAGCAAGGACGGGATGCGTTTGCGGGCTTGTAAGCGCCCAACGAACAGCACTACTGGCTTAGGCGCAGCCCTATCCGCGCGGGCCGGCAGGGGGTGCGCTGGTTTGGCGGCAACCGCATTGGGGGCCACAAAAATCTTTTTAGCTGGGAATCCGATGCCCGCGTATTGTTCCGCGCCTCGCGCACTGTAAGCGATTAGGGCGTCGAACTGGAGCAGGAAGTTTTTGCGCAAGGCTGAAAGGATTTTTCGGCTAAGCGGCGCACCCAGTCCCCAGCCAATTACCGGACGGCCACGTTGTTTCATCCAGCGGATGGCTGCCAGGCTGGATAAAGAACGAAAATTGGCCTCAATAATTAGTGCAGCAGGATTCCAAGTCTCAAGCCAGGCCAGCAGGCCGCGTTGGTAGCAAAAATAAAATGGATGTTGGGGATTGAACAGATGCAGGTTATTTGCAGGCGCAAACTGTGCCACGTTGAGCGTGGAGGAGGTGGCGATCGCCTCGACTGGCAGGGGCTGACCGGCAAAAACGGATAAACCTTCGCTGCTGGATGCGGCCAGGGCCTCAAAAAATGGGGCGCGGTATACCGGTAGAACGCGTTGGATGAGGCCGATGCGGCCCTGAAAATGTGCCATATCAGGCCTGGAGGACGACAAACGGTTTATACACGAGCGCAGAGTAGGGTTTCATAAAAATCTCTTGGGTTAGGCCCTGGCAATTACATAGGCTTTCCAGCCCAGCTTTTCTGGAGTTTCTATAACTGGGTAGCCAGCAGACATTTGGCGCAGGCTGTACCCGGCACTTGTCAGCGTTTCCCAGGCCACTTTTTCAGATTCGGGGCCATGCAACTCAAGCAGCATTAGCGGATGATGCTCATTGAGGAGCCGTTTCATGCCTGGCAGGGCCAGCACCTCGCCGCCTTCGATGTCCATTTTGACCACATCTGGGGCCGGATTGCCCTGTTGGTAAACGAACTCGTCCAATGACAGACCTGGAACGGTGATTTCGGCCTTGTACTGGGCCTCGTGGCGGCCTGCCGACCCGGCGGCTTTGCCCATACCCACCGATTCGTGGACATAAAAGGTGACATCGCCCGCTTTATCGAGTACCGCGCCTGATATAACGCCGACGTTTTTTATGGCATTGAGCGCCAGGTTTTTGCGGATACGTTCCACGTTGACCGGTAGCGCTTCGAAGGCAAACACCTGGCCCGTTGCGCCAGTGTGATGCGCAAACATCAGGGTTACATAGCCAATGTTTGCGCCTACATCATAAATAACCTGGCCGGGACGTAGAAACTCAACCAGAGTGGCTTGCAGCTCTGGTTCATACGTTCCTAGCCAGCGGCTTTTTTCGGCTTTCAAGTTGAGTTGAACCTGGTAGCCTTTCAACGTCCCCGCCGCGACCTGAATGACAGACAAGCCATCATCCACCGCCGCATTCATCGAACCGCGAATCAACCGCGCCAATGGCTGAAAACGGTAGAGGGCTTGCCTTATTGGCAGAGGTAAGATTTTTGCAACCAAAGAAAACAAAGAAAGAAATTTTTTTTTCATAAAATTACCCCAGCAACGCATCCAAATACTGATCCGTCATCGTCTCCAGCCCAAAAGCCGATTCGGCGTGAGCGCGCGCACCGGCCCGGAACTTGGGCTGATTTTCAAGCACAGTCGCCAGTCCGCGCGCCAGCGGCCCCGCCACAGGAACATCCAAATTCCAGGGATTTGAGCCATACGGAGCCACAACGCCCGCCGTCGGCGGCACCAACTCAGAGAGTGAACCGGTATCGTAGGCCACCACCGGCAAACCGCACGCCAGCGCTTCGATGACGGCGTTTGGGCAGGCCGGATGAACATCGGCAGAAAACAAGGCTTGGGCCGCGTTCATCAACGCGGGAATCGCCTCCCGCCTCACTTTACCCGCCCAGGCAATCGGCACGGCGCTTTTGGCATTCCATTCGGCCTTCAGCGCCTCATCCACCCCACCAACCACCAACAATTCCAGCGGTTTTGAAACCAGCTTAGAGGCTGCTTCTGCCAGCCGGACGGCATTTGCCAGCCCGCCCTCATAGCCACCTCCCAATGAGCCTTCCACAACCAGCAATTTATAAACTAAATTTGCAATTTGTTGCTCCGGTTTATACATTTCCAAATCTACGGCATTATGCACCACCGAAAACGGTGTTTTAAGCAGGCCAAACGTTTGATTCCACCAAACGCGCGAAAATTCGCTTTGATACACAATCCGATGAGCAACCAACCTGCGAATCAGACTCAGGACAAGGTTGCCATATTCTGAACGAAGGGAATGTTTTATGGAAATGGGCTTTTTCCGGTGAATCCAATTTATCCCATCGAGACGCTGGACAACTCTTTGCCTGGCTCTAAAAAGTGAGAGCAGTTGCCTCGACCCTCCAATCACCAGAATCGCGCTGTAAGGCCCATCCTTTAAATCAAATGTGACCGCAACGCCACGTTTCTCCACAGCTGTTGAAAATTTGTGCAAAAACGACACCATCCCGCCCACGCCATGCACTTTGGGAACAATACAAATCCGTTCGGTCAT
This sequence comes from Anaerolinea sp., assembly GCA_020719725.1. GTDB lineage: Bacteria > Chloroflexota > Anaerolineae > Anaerolineales > Villigracilaceae > UBA8950. The sequence goes on from DYPU01000032.1 coordinate 24,312, forward strand.
TCCAGCCTTTAATCCTTTGCAACCAAAGCTCGCAGCCCAACTTTTTTTGCCGGAATGCCTGCCCAAATTTCATTTTCAGCGGTCGATTTTGTTAAAACCGCATTTGCGCCCAACACTGTCCCTGAGGCAATCTTCAAAATACCATCGTCGCACAAGATTTTGGCTCCAGCGCCCAAAATCACATCATCGCCAACTAAAAATCCGGCAAATGCCGATTCAGAAGCCGGACGATAGACATCTGCGCGCCCAAGTGTTACCCCAGGGTAGATTCCGACTCTTGCTCCGATGACCGTTTTCGGGTGAATGACGACGCCCATCCCGCCGTGATGGAGTAAAAAACCGGGGCCGATCGCCACCGAAATAGGAATCTCGACGCCCAGCAGTTTTAATCCAAAATAGGCCAGTTTGCCAAAAAGGCGATGCTTGCGAGCATAGACCAAAAATTCGTAAAAAGACATGCCGCTATTATACGCGCAGAATTCAGCCCATTTCTGATTTATGTTGCACCTAAAAAGTTTTGAAAGCACATTTGAAAATAGATTTTTTGCCCCTTGACATGGAACGCATGTTCGCGTATTATTTTGTAGAACGGATGAGCGAGTAATGCTCAAGGAGAAATTATGGTAAGAAAAAGCAAAGGTTTAAGCGAACGCCACATAAAAATCCTTGGTTATCTTGATTTTCACCAAGATAAAGGATACCCCCCGTCAATTCGTGAAATTGGCGAGCAAACGGGAATCACTTCAACCTCCGTGGTGAATTATTACCTGGAACAACTGGAGAAGTGGGGCTTTATCGAGCGCGACCGGCGTATTTCGAGAGGGGTGCGTATTATGCCTGACCGGCTGGATGAAGTATCCCAGTTGATTGGTAAAGGGGCGCGCGTGGTACAAAGCGTCGTAGACCTGCTGAAAATCCCGGTCGTAGGGCGAATTGTTGCCAGTGCGCCTGTGCCTGTCCCCGCTTCGGATTTCTCTTATTATGGTTCAGAGGATAGTGTCGAGATTGCGCGTTCTTTGCTGCCGGTTAAATCAAAATCTGAAGACTTATTTGCCCTTGAAGTTCAAGGTGATTCGATGATTGATGCCATGGTTAATGATGGCGATATTGTGGTCATGCGTAAGGTAAGCAGCAACGCAGAGGCCAAAAATGGTGAAATGGTTGCGGTTTGGCTGCCAGAGCGAGACGAAACCACGCTTAAATATTTTTATAAAGAGGCCAATCGTTATCGCCTACAACCAGCCAACCCTACCATGAGTCCCATTTATGTGGATAAACGCGAGAAATTAGAAATTAAGGGGAAAGTGGTTATGGTTATTCGTAGAATCGCAACTACCGCCATGTAAGTTGCTTCTTGTTAAAAAACTCCTGGCTAAAGGCCGGGAGTTTTTTCTAAACAAAAAAGAAGAACGCTCTTTGCAGGGCGTTCTTCTTTTTTGTTTAGAGCACGGGCACTAGGCAACTTCGATGACAGCGCCAGCTTCTTCGAGTTTCTTTTTGGCATCCATCGCGGCATCTTTGCCTACGCCAGTCAAAACTTTGCCACCGACAGTTTCGGCCATGGTCTTGGCTTCGCCCAGCCCGAGGCTGGTGAGTTGGCGGATGACCTTGATGGTTTCGATCTTCTTGGGGCCAGCATCTTTGATGATGACATCAAATTCGGTCTTTTCTTCAACCGGTTCAGCGGCGGCGGCAGGGCCGGCCATGGCGGCCATAGCAACAGGAGCGGCGGCAGAAACGCCCCACTTTTCTTCGAGCATTTTTACCAGTTCAGCGGCTTCGAGAACAGAGAGCTTGCTCAGTTCTTCAACCAGGGTTTCGAGATTAGCAGCCATTGCGTACAAACTCCTTGAGTTTAAAGAGAATTTCTTGAAATTGGATTTTAGTTGACGATGCGTAAAATAAGATTACGCGGCGGCCTGTGCTTTGTCGGCATAGGCGCGGAATACGGAAGCCAGCGAGCGAGCCGGTTCGGCGATTGTGCGCACGAGTTTTCCGGCAGGGGCCTGCAAAACGCCAAGCAATTGTGCGCGTACCACCGGTAACGGGGGTAGTTCGGCCAGTGCCTTTACCTGGGCTGGGCTAAGAGCCTGCTTGTTTAGAAAGCCGCCTTTTAGCTTGACCGCTTCCATGCCTTTTGTTACTTCTGTCAGGGCTTTTGCAGTTCCGGCAGCATCGCTAAATGCCAGTGCTACGGCAGTGCTTTTTTCCAGTAGTCCTTGCGGAACTTGCATTCCGCGAGCTTCAAAGACTTTACGAGCCAGCGTATTTTTTATCACATGAAATTCGCCGCCGCTATCGCGCACTTTTGCACGGATGGCATCCAGTCCTTTCATGCTTAAGCCGGTGTATTCCACCAGCACCAGCGCTTCGCTGCGATCAAACCAGGCTTCATACTGGGCAAGCACTTCATTCTTTTTCTGTTTAGATATAGCCAAAGAATTTTTCCTCCTTTCTTAAAGAATCTTTGCCTGACAAACGCCAGGCAAAGACCTTTCCCGTAAGGGAAACACCCCGAAGGGCGGGAAATTCTCCAGTAGTCTCCACCTGAGCAGGAAATTAAGCCCTGAAGTTCTCGAAAGCGCCTGCTGTCATGGGCGAAGCTGTTTGTCAGATGCGTAAACGAGTAGAAAACTACTCGGTAGCCTCCATCTCTTGGGCAAGACTGGGGTCTACTTTGATGCCAGGCCCCATGCTTGCTGCAAGCGTAATGTGTTTCAGGTAGGAACCCTTTGCGCCAGATGGGCGCGCTTTTTTGATGGCATCCATCAGGGTAGACAGGTTTTCAAACAGTTTTTTGTTTTCGAAGCTGGCTTTACCAATTTGAACGTGAATATTGGCGGTTTTATCCAGGCGAAACTCAACGCGGCCTGCTTTTGCTTCTTGAATTGCGCGAGGCAAATCATCTGCTGGAACCACAGTGCCTGCTTTGGGGTTAGGCATCAAACCGCGCGGTCCAAGTACACGGCCAAGACGACCGACCTTGCCCATTAAATCTGGGGTTGAGATTGCGACATCGAAATCGGCCCAACCGGCTTGGATTTTGCTCATGGTTTCATCATCATCAGCCACTGTATCAGCGCCAGAATTGCGTGCCAGGGTGGCGGCTTCACCGGCTGCGAAGACTAACACGCGCACAGTTTTGCCCAGTCCATGAGGCAGTACCACCACATCCCGAACCTGCTGATCAGCCTGACGCGGGTCCAAAGTGGTTCGAATATGAACCTCTACCGTACCGTCAAACTTGGTGTACGATGTTTCTTTTACCAGAGCCAGGGCTTGTTCGGGGGTGTAAAGCTGGTCTTGGTCAATTTTAGCCGCAGCGGCTAGATATTTTTTTCCGTGTTTTGCCATTATATGCCTCCGTGGTGCAAGCGGGCTGCCTCAGAGCAACCCTCCCAACAGTTTCTAGTCGACGACTGTCACGCCCATCGAGCGGGCGGTACCTTCAATTTGCTTCATCGCGCCTTCAATATCGATGGCGTTCAAATCTTTCAGTTTGGTTTCTGCGATCTGGCGAACCTGAGCGCGGGTAATTTTGCCCACTTTCTCTTTGTTCGGGACGCCTGAACCCTTCGACACCCCTGCTGCGTTGCGGATTAAGACCGGCGCAGGCGATGTTTTGAGAATAAAGGTGAAAGAGCCATCGCTATAAATACTGATGTCCGCAGGGAGAACTTCTCCGGGCCGGTTCGAGGTACGCGCATTGTACTCTTTACAAAACGCCATGATGTTCATACCATGGCCTGCCAGGGCGGGTCCAACCGGGGGGGCTGGATTGGCTTTGCCAGCAGAAAGCTGTAGACGAACAACTGCTTTTAGTTTCTTTGCCATTTTTTACTCCTTGTATCAGGGATTTTTGCCCTGATACCTTGTGGTTTTCGCGGGTGATTTTGGGGACACCCTCCCACTCTTACACGCGCTAAGGGGGCTAACGCGGCTTACGCTTTTTCTACTTGCAAGAAGTCCAGTTCAACCGGGGTTTCTCGTCCGAAAAATGATACCATGACGCGTACTTTGGTGCGCTCCATGTCAATTTCGGCCACAACGCCCCGAAAATCATTAAATGGGCCATCGATAATTCGCACTCGTTCACCCACCTTATAGGTGACTTTCACGGTGGGTGCTTCGGCTTCCATTCGTTTTATGATTTGATTTACTTCTTCCTGGCGTAGCGGGGTTGGATCATTTCCCATTCCGACAAAACCAGTAACGCCAGGGGTGTTTCGTACAACAAACCACGATTCTTCGGTCAAAATCATATTGACCAGAACATAACCAGGGAAAATGTGGCGTTCGACTGTGCGGCGCTTTCCTTCGCGCACTTCAATTTCTTCCTGAGTAGGAATGACAACATCAAAAATTTTGTCCTTCATTCCCATTGTCTCAAGTCGTTGTTCAAGGTTGTGGCGAACTTTGTTTTCATACCCTGAATAACAATGGACAACATACCAGGCAGGGCCTTCCACGGTCTCTGTAGATGCGTCTGAAGACCCGGAATCCGTTATTTTCGCTCCAGAGGAAAGTAACTCCTCGTCGCTGTTCATAGGCTCGAACGTTGCGGGGTCTTGCGCACTCATTTTTTTTCTTCTCTTTTCTAATTAATGGTTGTTACACGCCGAGCGCCAGGCCAATTAGCCATGCGCCAATTGCGTCGATACTGCCCAGGAAAATAGCCATGACAACCACGACAGCTAACACAATCCGAGTCAGATGCCAGGCTTCTTGGCGGGTCGGCCAATGTACTTTACGCAATTCGCCAATCGTCTCACGATAAAAACGGGCGATAGCATTGGGTCGTTTGACAACTTTTTTTTCTTTTTCAGCCAAGGCGAACTCCTTTACTCTTTCTTACGGTCAAAACGCCGCCTCTCACCCCTTTGGGGAGGACGGCGCTTTGAAACAGGCAGGCCAGGCAGGACTTGAACCCACAACCACTCGTTTTGGAGACGAGAGCTCTACCAATTGAGCTACTGGCCTAAGGGGATCAGGGGCGAACTTAGTTCGCCCCTGAATAACTTACTTGGTTTCGCGGTGTCCGGTGTGCTTGCGGCAGCGCGGGCAATACTTGCTCAATTCCATCCGCTGGGGGTCATTACGGCGATTTTTTTGAGTGGTATAGTTCCGCTCTTTGCAATCGTTGCATTGCAAAGTAATGACGGGGCGAATGTCTTTCTTTTTCGATGCCATACTTACTACCTAACTTTCACTTATTGGATGATTTTGGTGATGACACCCGCGCCGACGGTCAGGCCGCCTTCACGGA
>DYPU01000122.1 GCA_020719725.1 Anaerolinea sp.
ATTTTTATTTTACTAAAACGAGACAGCCGGTTTGTCTGTTTTTCAACCAGTCTATTCAAATTCCACCAGGAGAATCCCATGAACGTCTTAGTTTGCGACAAAACTGAAAAAGAGTGCATTGACCAGATGCGTGCCGCCGGTCTTACGGTGGACACTAATTTTGAAATTACCCCCGAAGACTTGATGACCGTTTTACCGGCCTACGACGTTGCTGTTGTCCGTTCCCGCACCAAAATTCGCCAACCGTTGATTGATGTTTGCCCCAACCTGAAGCTGATTGTGCGCGGTGGCGTAGGCCTCGACACCATCGACGTGGAATATGCGCGCGGCAAAGGCATCGAAGTCCGCAATACGCCGCTGGCCTCCTCCGATTCTGTCGCCGAACTGGCAATTGGCTATATGTTCATGCTGGCCCGTTCTCTCTACAAAGCCTCGGTCACCATGAAAGCCGAAAAATGGGAAAAGAAAGCCTTTGAAGGTGACGAAATTGGCGGCAAAACCCTCGGCCTGGTTGGCGTTGGCAACATTGGCAAGGCTGTCATCAGACGCGCCGTTGCTTTAGGCATGAAGGTTGTGGCCTATGACCCCTACGTCAAAGAAGTGACTGGCGCAACACTTGTCAGCCTGGATGAATTGCTGGCTCAGGCCGATTACATCAGCCTGCATTTGCCCAAAACCAAAGAATCTGCCGATATGATTGGCGCGGCCCAATTTGCGCAAATGAAGACCGGTGTACGCATCATCAACTGCGCCAGGGGTGGCATTATCAACGAAGATGCGCTCTACGAAGCCCTCACCAATGGTAAAGTTGCGGCGGCTGCGTTGGACGTCTTCGTTTCGGAACCGCCCACTGATTGGAAACTGCTCAAGCTGGAAAATGTGATTGGCTCCCCGCATATCGGCGCGGCGACCAAAGAGGGCCAGGGCCGGGTTGGTGCGGAAGTGGCTCAAATCGTGATCGATTTTGCAAAGAAATAAAGCCAAGTCATCCCGCAAGATACCGGGTGGGTTCAAGCGTAGCCGATGGGCAGTTTTCAGGAAAAGCCCTCGGCTGCCGGTTTCTTGGCCCCCTGCTTAAGACGAGGTAAAAGAGAATTATGAAAATTTACGAAGATATCGGCGTACAAACCCCCGAAGTGCTCCTGCCTAAAGCGGGTATTAACCCGCAGCAATGGGCCGTCATCGCGGTGGATCAATTTACCTCCCAACCCGAATACTGGGAACAGGTGGAACAAATTATCGGCGATGCTCCTTCCAGCTTGCGCATCATCCTGCCCGAAATTTATCTCGAAAAACCGGGCGAAGCTGAGCGCATTCAGACTATTCAACAAACCATGCGCCAGTATCTCGAAGCGGGAATTCTTCAGCCGCGCCAGGGGCTAATTTATGTGGAGCGCACCGTTGCCGGAAAAACCCGCAAGGGCTTGGTGATGTGTCTCGATCTGGAACGTTACGATTACACCAAAGGTTCTACCAGCCTGATTCGCGCCACCGAAGGCACCATCATTGACCGCTTGCCGCCGCGCATGAAAATTCGCGCTGGCGCACCGCTCGAACTGCCTCACATTTTGGTGCTGATCGACGACCCGGCCCGCACCGTCATCGAACCGCTGGCGGTAGCCAAAACCAGTCTCGAAAAGCTCTATGATTTTGACCTGATGTTGGATAGTGGGCATCTGACCGGCTATGCGGTTAGCGCTGAGCTTGAGGCAGACGTTGTTGCCGCTTTGCGCGGCCTGGCCGACCCTCAAACATTTGCCGCCAAATATGGCATTTCCAGCGGGCAGCCTGTGCTGCTCTTTGCCATGGGGGATGGCAACCACTCGCTTGCCACTGCCAAGGCCGTTTGGGAACAGATGAAACCAGTGGTGGGCCTGAATCATCCGGCTCGTTATGCCCTGATTGAATTGGAAAACGTCCACGACGAAGGCCTGGAATTTGAGCCAATTCACCGGGTGCTGTTTGGCCTAAAGAGTGATTTTTACGCAGCGCTTCACGAAAAATATGGCGAAAATTACAGCTACAGCCCGGTTGCCAGCGCCGAAGAAATGGTTAAGCAGGTCAATGCGGGCCATCCTGCCCGGCAACTGCTCGGCTTCATTGGCGGCGGCAAAGGCTTTGGCGTGGTTGCCATTGCCAACCCCACCTCCAACCTGGCAGTGGGCACTCTCCAGCCCACGCTCGATGTCTTCCTTAAACAAGGCGGTGCCGAAAAAATAGACTATGTTCATGGCGAAGATGTCACGGTGCGCCTTGGCAGCCAGACCGGCAACCTTGGCATCTACGTCCCTGGCATGGAAAAGGGCGACTTGTTCAAGACGGTTATTCTCGATGGTGCTTTACCGCGCAAGACTTTCTCGATGGGTGAAGCCCGCGAAAAGCGTTTTTACATGGAAGCGCGCAAAATTGCGTAAAAGCAGTGGACTATGATTAAAAAGTAGCCGAAACCGCCCGTGAGGGCGGTTTTTTTGTTGAACAGCGTTTATCTTTAGCTTCTGCTAAAAATGAGTCGTTGAGCGCAAAAAGGCAAAGCATTCACGGACATTTGTCACGCAAGTTGCATCTCCCCACGTGCTATACTGACAGAGTTATCATTCTCGCATATAGCCTTGTGGAGGAAGCCATGAAACGGCTACCGTACCTATTCTTTGTAATTATTCTGCTTTTCTCATGTTCCCCTCTCCCCACTTCAACTCCATCGGCCATCCTGCCCACATCGCCAGGCGTAACTGTTCAACCAACCGATACAGCCTGGCCAGAACCAACCGCCACGCCGATTCCAGTTACCTGGAGTGAACTGAATCTGGTTACTGCTGAACAACCATTGGATTATTCAAACCCAACCGAAAATTATGATGGCGTTCCGATTTATCAAAGTCAGCTTACCCTGGAGAATGACACCCGTTGGTTGATAGAACTGGAAACGGGAAAGCTCAAGGAGGATATTGGCGAGGCCAGTACCGGTATCCTGCTGACCGGGTTCAGTGAAAGCGGGGAAATTCCTGAATTATTTTTTGTGTATCAAGGTGGTGGCTGGAACCTGGGATATGCACCCGTTTCTGCTCCTGATTACACCTTTGGACAGTTTTTCGCTCAGCTGAAGTCTCCTGTCCAGCACTTTGAACTTACCATTTCCGATGGGGGAAAAACCATCAAAATCACCAACCCGGATGGGTTTATCTATACTCATACCTTCCCTGAACCGCTCTTTTCTCAGGCAAAATACGTCCAGACCGAAATCCAAACGGGACCCCAATCCACACTGCGGGTGACATCCCTGACTATCCAGCAAAAACAAACCGGGGTAGCGATTACAGCGCTGCCTGTGTCGGAGCCTGCCGGAAGCGAATACCAGTATATTTTCCATATTGCGCCGGATGGCGATGACGCCAACCCTGGAACTGAGAACGCGCCTTTTGCCACACTGAATCAGGCGCGTAACGTAATTCGCCTGGTGAACCAGGCGATGAGCCGGGACATCCTGGTCGTCTTGCACGGCGGAATGTACCCGATTTCACAGCCTATCCGGTTTGGAACGCTCGATTCGGGGCAAAACGGCCACCAAATCATTTATCGCGCCGCCGAAGGGGAGCAGCCCATCCTTTCAGGGGGGATCAGCGTAACGAATTGGGAGCAGGTTCCCGGCAGTGAGCTGTGGAAGGCCACTTTAGCGGACCAAGCGCACCTTTTCAGGCAGCTCTACATTAACGGAATCCGCGCCCAGCGGGCCGTCTCCCAAAGTACCATCCTTGGCTTGCGTTATGCTTCCGAAAAGGATGACGAGCGGGATGGGATTGTGCTGGCTGCTTCAACCCTTCCGGAACTGGCGCGGCCACAAGACCTGGAACTGCACTGGATTTACGATTGGCGGGATATGCGTTTGCGCGTGCGCGACAGCCAGGCAAACCCGGATGGAAGCCAGACGCTATGGATGCTTCAACCTTATTTTTCCAATGCGCTGGGAATGGCGAACGATGAACAAGAATGGGCTCCAAGGTTCGATTATCCTTTTTATGTGGAAAATGCGCTCGAATTGCTGGATCAGCCAGGAGAGTGGTACTACAACCCCGACTCCAGGGAATTGTTCTACTGGCCTCGCGCTGGCGAGGAACTAAAAACGGTGCAGGCGATGATTCCGCAAACGGAGAGCCTGCTGGAAGTGATCGGCGGAGCGATTGGTCAGGAAGTCCATGACCTGGCTTTTGAGGGACTAACCTTTGCCTATGCAGGCTGGAGACGTACCAGCGAAACCGGCACGTTTGGCTGGCAGGCGCAAGAATTGATCGGCGGGAATGGGTATTTGGAGATGACTCCTGCCCATCTTCATCTTTCGGCGGCCCGCAATATTCGCCTGGAAAAAAACAGGTTTATCCATTTGGGGGCCTCTGCGCTAGGGCTGGGCAACAATACGCAAGATATTACCGTCCGTGGCAACTTGTTTTACGATGTTTCTGATGCGGCCATCGTCGTTGGGCATTGGGAGGATGCCTACATTAAGGTTCCTTTTTCACAATCCCAGCCCAGGAACAATTTAATTGCCAATAATCTAATTGATGATGTTGGAATTGAATACTGGGGCGCCTCAGGCATCAACGCCTATTACGTTGAAAACCTGCAAATCGTTCACAATGAACTCTCCAACCTGCCCTATAGCGGGATTTCGCTGGGCTGGGGTTGGTCTTCAACAACCGATTCGATCACTTGCCAGAAAAACCGGGTGGCTTACAATCTCATCACCGACCTGAGCCAGCAAGCGCGGGATGCCGGGGCAATTTACACGCTCGGCCAGCAGCCTGATACGGTTGTGGAAGGCAATGTGATACGGCGGATGAAGGGCGATTACGCCTGCCTGTACCCGGACGAAGGCTCGGCGTATATTACCTATCGCGATAATGTTTGCGACACTGCACCCTTCTGGCTGCACCTGTGGACAAGTTCCATCCATGACATTGAGATTCAAAATACCTATTCCAATGTCAGTAAGAAACAGAATGAGGGGATCAATATCCAAATTGCGGATACGATCTTCGTAACCGGGCAGAGTTGGTCGCCAGAAGCCCTGGCGATTATGGAGCAGGCCGGGCTGGAACCCGAATATGAGTACTTGCGTGATTGGCTGAAAGCCTTATTATTGCCATAAATGGAGCAAAATGAAAAACAGCATCTCTCGCCGTGATTTTTTAAAACTGGCTGGTGCAACTTCTGCCGGATTGGCTCTCTCTGCCTGTGGCGTAAAGGCTACTGAAATCCCAAC
>DYPU01000123.1 GCA_020719725.1 Anaerolinea sp.
GAAATGTCGAAGCGCGGGGTGGAGATTGGGAACGTGATCCAGGTCCCAGGCGGATCAACCGGCCTGAGCGTGATCCTGAACCGGGGCGTTGACCGCACCATCCTGACGCACCCGGGCCTGATTCCCGCTTTATCGGCAGACGATATCCCTGACGGTTTGCTCCGGCAAGCCCGCCATTTGCACGTCGCTTCCTATTTTTTGCAGGATGCCCTGCGACCAGGCCTGCCCCGGCTCTTTGAGCGTGCCCGTTCCCTCGGCCTGAGCACCTCCCTTGACACCAACTATGACCCATCCGAACAGTGGCGCGGCTTTGATGAACTGCTGGCCGTCACCAACGTCTTCCTGCCCAACGAGGCCGAAGCCTGCTCTCTGACCAGGGCCGAAACTGCCGAATTAGCGGCGGCAAAGCTGGCGGGTCGGGTTGAGACGCTGGCAATCAAACTTGGGGCGCAGGGTGCGCTGGGGGTCAGTAGCTCCCCTCGCCTGGTGGGAGAGGGGCCGGGGGTGAGGGAAAAGGTCAGGGTCGCTTCGATTCCCGTAAAAGTCATCGACACTGTTGGCGCGGGCGACAGCTTTGACGCCGGGTTTATCTACGGCTACCTGCAAGGCTGGCCGTTCAAAAAGACTCTGCGCGCGGCCGCTATTTGTGGCGCGCTTTCCACGCAGGCCGCGGGCGGTACGCAAGCCCAGGCCACGCTCGACGAGGTGCTACGTGAATTATCTTGATACCATTCTCTCCGCCCAAAAATTCGGTCAGCCGCGGGGCGTGACCTCGGTCTGCTCGGCGCACCCGTTTGTGCTCGAAGCGGCCCTGCGGCATGGCCTGGCGCACAACCGACCGGTGCTGATCGAGGCCACCTGCAACCAGGTCAACCAGTTTGGCGGCTACACCGGCCTGACCCCGGCGGATTTTGTCCGTTATGTTGGCGAGATTGCCGGGCGGGTCGGTTTCCCGCGCCAAAACCTGATTTTGGGCGGCGACCACCTCGGGCCGCTGGTCTGGGCGGATGAACCGGCGCAGGTTGCCATGGAAAAAGCCAAAACCCTGGTGCGCGACTATGTCCAGGCCGGTTTCACCAAAATCCACCTGGATTGCTCGATGCCCTGTGCCGATGACACGGATTTCCCGGTTGAACTCATCGCCCAGCGCGCCGCCGAACTGGCGCAGGTAGCATCCGTTCACGAATTACGAATAACCAATCACGATTTACGTTACGTGATCGGCAGCGAGGTCCCGCCTGCCGGGGGCGCAAAGGCTGGCGAAACACACCTGATTGTCACCCACCCGGCTGACGCCGCCCAGACGATTGAATTGACCCGCCAGGCTTTCTCTGCCCTTGGGCTGGATTTGGCCTGGGAGCAAGTCATCGCCCTGGTCGTCCAACCGGGTGTCGAGTTTGGCGATGAATCTGTCCACGAGTACAACCGTTCAGCGGCAGCGGGGCTAAAGGAATTCATTGAAACCGTCCCCGGACTGGTCTACGAGGCTCATTCCACCGATTACCAGACCCGCGTCGCGCTGCGTGCCCTGGTCGATGATCATTTCGCCATCCTGAAGGTTGGTCCCTGGCTGACCTTTGCCTTCCGCGAAGCGGTTTTTGCCCTGGCCGAGATCGAAGCCACCCTGTGCGAAACCCCCAGCCGCATCCGCGAAACGTTGGAAGCGGCGATGTTGACCAACCCGGCGCACTGGAAAAAGCATTATGGCGGCGACGCCCAAACCCAAAAATTCGCACGTTCCTTCAGCTTTAGCGACCGGATTCGCTATTACTGGAATACGCCTGAAACCCAGCAGGCCTTCGAGCGCCTGATGTATGACCTGGGCGAGAAACCCTTGCCGTTGGCGCTCTTAAGCCAGTACCTGCCCGAGCAATATGAAAAAGTCCGTAGCGGCGAGCTTAAAAACCACCCGCGCGAACTCTTGCTCGCGCGGGTGATAGGCGTTTTGGATGGCTATGCAGAGGCTTGTCTCCCAGCTTGAAATTTTCAGCTTTTAACAGCCCGCATCTCTGCCCAAAATGATCGCCCTTACAGGCGAACGATCATTTTGAGTAGAGATACCGCATAATCTGGCGGATTTTGCTAAAAGAATCAGCGAAAACCTGCTTTTTACGCAGAATCAGTAGCCGGCGTTTGGGTTTTAAGTGCCCTTAAGCAGGTTCTCTGCTTCACAAGACTCGCAAAAATCAACTCTAAAGTCAAGCAATCATGGTATGATTTCGAAATTGTAACTACTCTGTTCAGGATGGTTCTTATGAGCGAAAACAAATCTTCCACAAGACACCTACGCGATGAATTTAGCGAAAAGCAAACCTTATTCAATGCTCAACCAGGCATTGTACAGCGCTTTCTCGAAGCACAGGCGCGCAATATCGCCGATACGCTAGTCGAACATCAACCGCAGGCCAAGTTCACCCTCCCAGACCGGGTGGTGGTAGACTTGCCCCAAATAGACCAACCCGCCCCAATCACCGTCCCAGCCAACCAGCGAGAACAAACCGTAGGCGGCCTTGGCAACCGCTTGACCCGCAAAGATGTCAAAGAAGAGTTACGGCATCGTCTAAACGAATTGGAACAATCTCCCGATCAGGCAATTTCGACCAGCGCGGGGTTACTGCGTTTCGCTGCTGCCACGCATCTCGTCCATAGTATGCTGCCTTCGGGTAGAACGGTGGAGTATCGCTCCGATGACGATGAAGACATTCCCACCATCCCGATAACAGGGCTGGAGCCAGAGTCGGCCATCACACAGGATAGCGACGCAATTGCCGAAGATGGTAAATCGGACGAGGGGCGCGGCGATTTGCAGGTTCCATTTGTACCAGCAGCGCGCCGATTTTATCTGCCGCAGTGGGTAGCGTTTGACGACTTAGACAATCTTTTAGTAGGTAGCGTTAAAGAAGCCGAGGCGCATCTGGCTTCGATGCACCGCTATATCGAAATTTTGCATGTAGCTTCTTCAATTGCCCCCTATATTCTGGCCGACGATGAGTACCAGAAAAAGCGTTATGGGATTCTAGGGCAATTGATTAATCAGGGCCGGGCGCTGGCGCGTTATAAAACCCAAGAGATTATCAAAACCATTAAAGAACGCGCTCAAAATGGCACCCTTAACCGTGGGCTACGCCTAACCTTGCCCTACTATGACGATCAGGAATTGGGAATGAGCAACACTTCGTTTGAAGTCATCCCCTCCGGACGAATTATGTTTGTACCGGCATTTGTGGTACGCGCCGCGCGTGAAGAAACCGCCAAGCGCTTGCAAGATACGCGCTTTAACCCTTCCACAAGAAAACATCTATTGGCCCAGCTAAAAATGCTGGAGGATGCGTTTTACCAAGCGTAAACTAATGTCATTGTGGTTTGTATTAAATTAACTAAGCAAGATACAAACCACAATGACATTTAATTTTAAAATTATCAGAAATGGCAGGCAATACTATGCTTTTTTCAATTTTACTTCTGGTTATTATCATTTATCTTTCCTGGCGCATTGCTCCCCGCGAGCGGCAGGAAGACGCCCATGTACATGGCGCAGGTCAGGTTGGCTTGCTGGCCGCGCTGGCCCTGTTTGGCGTGGATTATTTCACCTCTTATTTCTACGCAACCGGCGAAATGATGCACGCCCTGCATCCCTACGGGCTGGAAAAATATGCTTATGCAGCAGTAGCAGTGATTGGGCTGGCAAATCTCGTTTTTGGCGGCCTGTATATGTACTCACTGGGAATTTTCAATGAAGGCGGAGGCTCCTTTACAGCGGCGATGCGCTATCTTGGGCCTTCTCTAAGCCTGATTGTGGCCGTCATCCTCTTACAGGATTACATTTTCACAATTGTTGTCTCCACCCTTTCTGGGGTGGACCAGCTTTTGTCTTTACGACAGGCAGGCGGCATTCATTGGTTTTGGCATTTTCTGATCGGCGCAGCAATGGTGGCGGCCACCTGGTACATTACCATTCGCGGACGCGGCGAATCGGCCCAGGTGGTTTTTACGGGCTTGGGCATTTTTGTGCTCATGAGTATTGTCATGTTTGTAGGCTTGTTTATTGCCAAAACAGGTAATGTAGCGCCGCTTCCAGCCGAAAAACTGGGTGAAGCAAAAACAATCGGGGAGGCCCTTTTTCACATGCTGGCGGCCTCGATGAAAGGTCTGGTAGCGCTGACCGGCCTGGAAGCCATGTCTAATGGCATTCAATTTGTAGTTGATGAAGATGCTGCGTTTGTAAAGTGGGGCAAAAAACGGTTTCCAAAGCTAGATCGGGTTTGGCAGTTTTACAGCGGAAAATCCGGCATCGGGCGCTCGGTTCAAACTTCCTTTTTGTTCTACGGAGCCATTACAACCCTGCTTCTGTCCTACTTCGCCATTCATTTTCAAGCCTTTGACGGTGTAGCAGGCCGCACCCTGGTTGGGAACCTGGCTTTTATTGGCTTTACACAAATGCCCGGCGGCGAAATACTCTTTTGGGGCTATCAAATTTTGGCAGTAGGTTTGCTAACCGCGGCATCGATGACCGCTTTTCAAGACCTGCAAGCCATCACCTGGCGCAATGTCGCCATAGGCGAATTGCCAGAAGTGGTTGTATATCGCAATCCCAAAGGAACCTTTACCCGCCCCGTAACCGCCGCCGCCATCGTTGCCATTCTCATTCAACTTTTGGTACGTGGCAATACCAGCACAGCCGTGCCTTATTACGGTGTAGGCGTCTTTATGCCCATCGCCGTGATGGGACTGGCCCTGCGCCAGCACGTCAAACAAAAGTTGACGGGCCGCACCCGCATTTGGGGCTTGATCGGAACCACCTTCGCAACAGCGCTGGCAACCTTCATCTTCGTCGGTCAAATCGTCACCAAATGGAACGAAGGGGGCTGGGTGGTGTTGATTGTCTTTGCGATTCTCATTCTATTGGCCCATGCCATTTTGCTCTCTCCGGCTGGCTACCGCGACCCGGAAGATATTCATCGCGTCATCCGCGAAAAATCACGCATTGAAGGCGCAATGGGCAACATTGTTGAATGGCAATCTTTGAGAATGCAACAATATCGCTATCTGCTCATCAGCAGCATCTCTCGTTTTTTTGCTATTTTTGGCATTATCAAGCCAATGCGATTTGAAGAACAAGTCCCGCCCGCCTCACCCGGCGAATTTGAAGACGCTCTCCACCACGAAGGAGAACAAACTTTCCTGGAAGCCTATGTGGATGCCCAACCCAAACCTCAACCTCGAGTTGGCGGAGCGCCCAAGGGAACC
>DYPU01000033.1:0-16265 GCA_020719725.1 Anaerolinea sp.
GGTAGCCATACCATTACTATACCAGATCAAATGTTATTGCGTTAGACCGACTTAGGCGTTTTACCCAACCGAGAAAAAGATACAGTGATTAAATTCAACCATTCCAGAATGGAATGGTTGAAAAAGACGATCAAAACGGCCTGTAGCGATATGTATAAAGGCTACACCGAAGCAATTCGAGAAGAATTATCGCATGTGCATTTGGTAATTGACCGGTTCCATGTGACAAGAGCTTATTGCGACGGTCTGGACACTTTGCCAAAATCAGAGCTCAAGCGCCTGAAGAAAGAATCATCTGCTCAAGAATACAAACTTCTCAAGGGCAGTATCTGGGCCTTGCGCAAAGAACGGCAGGACTTTGCATGGGACCGGCAGAAACATTAGCCAGACTTTTTCGCTTGCCTCCAGATTTAAAAGCTGCTTACGAATTACAAAATAAACTGACAGACATTTTCGAAGAGCATATCTCGGTGGATACTGCCAAAGCCAAAATCGAAAAGTGGCTGGTTGCCGTTTTCAAAAGTGGGTTAAGCTGCTGCAAAGATTTCATCCAAACGCTTGACCATTGGTGGGATAATATTCTGAACTATTTTGTCGACCGCGAAACCAGCGGCTTTGTCGGAGGCTTCAATAACAAGCTCAAAGTTCTCAAACGGCGATGCTATGGCATTACCAATCTAGCCCATCTTTTTCGGCGAGTTTATCTCGATATTGAAGGTTACAGGCTCTTGGCCTGACCACCATATCTGACGCTTTCACGCTAATTCCCAGAGAGCCAAAATGATCTTTTTGCAGTAGAATCACCGTTTTTTTACCAGCCGTTTTTGAATCTTGTCCCAGTTGGCAGCCGCCAATGCCAGGAAAATGGCCGCAAGAAACGCAATGTTCGTATCCCCAGTGAGTGTGATGATGGCTACCACGCTGACAGCATAGACCGCCAATCCAATCGGCCAGCGGTTGGGCGGTGTAGGATGGTTAAGTGGCCGGCCGCGCGAATCTCGGAAAGAGCCAGAAACAATTGAAAAAATATCGATCAGCCACCAAAGATAGAGGCCGCCGCCGGTCAAAAGCTGAATCAACCCAACCAGAAAGTGCCCGGTATAAAACCGATGTCCGCCAAAAACGCCAAACAGCAAAGCAAAAACCAATGTAATAGTATAAGAAGATGGGGAATATTCCACCTGGCCCTCAACCGGCAGCGCAGCCGAAACAGCCGAACGGGAGGAGCGTCCCTCAATCCAAAGTTCACAACCGCAATACGCGCACACCAGCACCGGTTGACCTGTCTCACTGCGCACCGGAGCGCCACACGCTGGACATTCTATACTTTTGACTTTTACCGCCATCTGCGCCTCGCTATGGACCTGTCATTTTGGTCTAATTCTACAACCAAATTATCCAAACTGAACCCTTAATAATGAATCCATCCGATCCTACCCCGAACAAACCTGCCCCAGCCGCCGACCCACAAACCGGGCTGGCCGTGCTAAAAGCCTTCCTGGCCGAACGTTCCCCGCTGGGGCCTTTGCGCGTTATGGCCGAGCGGGTTGGGCATTTCTTTCAGGTTCCATTGCCCGGCTTCAAGCCCTATATTGTCTATGGGCCAGAAGCCAATCGCAAAGTGCTCGTCACAGAGCGCGACAAGTTCCAATAGCGCAATCTAGACCCGGTGACCGATGTCTTGCAGCGCGGTGTGATCGTGACGGATGGCGAAGAACATGACCACTACCGCGAACTGATGGAACCGGCCCTGCACCCTGGTCAATTGCCTGGCTACATCGCCACGATGCTGCGCCAAACTGACCGGGTTACAGCAACCTGGCAAAACGGCCAAATCGTTGATATGCTAGTCGAAGGCCGCAAAATCGCCCTGCTGATCGTGATGGAGGCGCTCTTCAGCGTGGATGCCTGGGGCGACCTGCCACGCATCTGGACGCCGATTCTAAAAGCTATTGACTACATCTCACCCGGTAGCTGGATACTATGGCGACAAATGCCCCGCCCCGGTTACAAAAAGCACCTGCAAGCGCTGGATAAGTATCTTTACGAAATCATCGCCGCCCGCCGCGCTCAAGACCTGCAACCTACCCCCTCGCGCCAGAGACCTGACCTGCTGCAGCACCTGATAAATGCCGGTCTGTCTGATGAACGCATCCGCGACCAAATGCTGACCATGCTAATCGCCGGTCACGACACTTCAACCGCCCTGCTGGCCTGGAGCTTTGCGTTACTGGGGCAATATCCTAAAACGCTGGCGCAACTCGTCTTAGAACTGGATGAAAGCCTCGGACAATCTGCTCCACAAACGCCCGGCGGCTGGCAACCACACCTTCTCGACGAAATCATCAAGGAGGCCCTCCGGCTTTATCCACCCATTCACATCGGCAATCGCATCGCCGCCACAGAGGTGACTTTTGGCGCTGGTGAAACCATTCCGGCTGGCGCGCGCATGTTCTACTCGATTTACCTGACCCACCGCGACCCGGCCATTTGGGAAAATCCCGACTCTCGTTTTGCCCGGAACGCTTCGCGCATGGCCGGAAAACCCCGCCGATGGCGTATGTGCCGTTTGGCGGCGGGCCACGCGCCTGCATTGGGGCGGCCTTCGGCCAGGCTGAAGCGCGGGTAGTGATGGCGCGCCTGCTCCAAACCTTCAGCTTTCAGCCGATTCACCCCGAAAAAATCCATCCCCACATGGGCGCGACTCTGGAACCCAGACCAGGCGTCTTTATGAAAATTACTTACCGAATGCCAACGCCCTCAGCCGTTGGAAACTAATCTCAAATAACCCGCCAGCGGGTATTATCCAACTAAAAAAACAGACCTACTTCGCCTTTCTAGCTTACTTTGTCTTCATTCCCATTCTGATCTTACTGGTTATTACCTGGCGTGAGTTAACTTCAGCCCACGCAGGACAAGAGACCAAAATTAGGGAACATTTCGATACATCAAAAGTGCCTCTGATCATTGCCGTCCATATATTGCTGGCTCTTACCTACACGACACCCTGGGATAATTATCTGGTCGCCAGCGGAGTCTGGACTTACAACCCAGCCTTGGTAACGGGAATCACCTTTGGCTATGTTCCCATTGAGGAATATACCTTTTTCATCGTTGAGACGCTTCTGAGCGGCTTGTGGTGGTGGTTTTTGGCGCGCCGCCTGACCCCGCCCAGCCTGGAAACGTTCACACCACGGCCCAAACTGATTTACTTTTCCATTTTTGTACTTTCCACGCTCTGGCTCTTCTTCACCTTTCAGTTCTTTTTTGCCGCCAACGAGTGGAACTATTTGGGAATTATCTTCTTCTGGGCACTGCCAGCCATTTTTCTGCAACTGCTGTTCGGCGCAGATATTCTCTGGCACTACCGCAAACTCATTCTCTGGAGTATTGTTGTTCCAAGCCTGTACCTCTCGCTGACAGACATCATCGCTTTGAGGGCAAGCACCTGGCAAATTTCCACAAGCCAAACGTTGGGAATCAACTTTTTGGGCATTCTCCCACTTGAAGAAGTGATTTTTTTCCTAATTACCAATGTTTTAATCGGATTCGGCATGACGCTGATACTTTCCACGCTGGGCCTGAAACGCTTCCTGGGCTGGAAAATACGCGGCTTCAAAGGATTACCCTGAGATGAAATCGTTTCAAGATAAAGTAGCCGTGATTACCGGGGCCGGTTCCGGGCTGGGGCGCAGCCTGGCGCTTCAGCTTGCCACTGCCGGAGCAGATTTGGCCTTATGCGACCTGAACAGCACCGGGCTGGAAGAAACCCACCGGCAAATCGGGGAAAATGCCAAAGTCAGCCTGCACATCGTGGATGTTTCAAGCCGCGAACAGATGCACGCTTTTGCTCAAGCAGTTATGGCTCAATTTGGACGAATTGAAATTTTATTCAACAATGCCGGAATTACACTCACGCCAACTTTTTTCGAAGAAATCAGTGACGCCCAATTTGAAAAGGTAATTAGCATCAACCTGTGGGGCGTTTACAATGGCAAGGTCAATATCGCGCCCTCACGCGGAGATGGCGCGCCGCTTGGGGCTTGGGTTCCGGCTAACGCCAGCCAGGACGATACCCCCGCGGCCCAGGAACACGTCCGCAAGCTGATGATGCAAAAATATGGGTTTTCCTCTTTCGGGTGGCTGAATTTTTTGGCAAATTACGTAAGGCGCAATACACAACCATCAAAGTGCAAATAAACCAGTAAACAAAAAAACAGGCCGAGGGTTTCGCCTCGGCCTGTTGCTATTCATCCTGCGCTACTCGTTCTGGCGCATCGCTGACAACATACAGCGGGCGACCCTTCACTTCGTCGTAAATTCGGCCAATATATTCGCCTAAAACACCGAGCGAAATGAGCTGCACCCCGCCCAGAAACAGAACCGAGATCAAGGTAGTAGTTTGGCCCTCAAAAAAGTGTGAGCCAGCCAGCCGCAAGGCTGCCACCAACGGTATTGCCACAATTGCCAGCCCAGCCGCAATAAACCCAACATACGTCGCCACTTGCAACGGAAAATAAGAAAACCCGGTAATGGCATTCAGCGCCAACTTAAACATCTTCTTAAGCGGATACTTCGTCACCCCAGCCACGCGCGCCGCGCGTTTATACTCCACTCCAATTTGCTTAAACCCAATCCAGGCCGACATGCCGCGTAAAAAGCGGTGTTTTTCACGCATCGAGTTCATCACAGCCACCACCTTGCGGTCAATCAGACGAAAATCGCCCGTATCCAGCGGAATTTTGACATCAGTAATGCGATAAATGAGCCGATAAAACAGGGAAGCTGTTGCCAGCTTAAACCAGCTTTCGCCCTCGCGCTCGGCCCGCACAGCATAAACCACTTCGTAGCCTTCTTTCCACTTGGCCGCCAATTCCAGAATCACTTCGGGCGGGTCTTGCAAATCGGCATCAATAATCACTACCGCCCGGCCCCGCGCATAATCCAACCCGGCAGTAACCGCAATCTGATGACCAAAATTCCGCGCAAAAATAACCGGCTTCACCCGGCTATCCAGCTTTGCCAATTCACGAATCCGCTCGGTTGAGCCATCCGTGCAACCATCATCGACAAGAATCAGTTCCCAAGTCTCGCCGGTAGATTCCATTACTTGGCTAACCCGCTGCCACAGTGCCGAAATATTTTCCAATTCGTTGAAAATTGGAGCAATGATAGAGTATGTAATCGTCATAAGCTAATTCCTATTCTTTTTTCTCGAAAAACGGCGTGGGCTAACCCCGGTAATAACTCCTTGCCCAAGCACCCGCTGAAGAAGAAACTCAATCACAATCAGCGCAGAAGCCAAAACCGGCACAACCAGCAGCGCCCCTAAAATCCCGTTTAAAATGGTGGCAACCAAAATCGCCACAAAAATAACCCCTTCGTTCATGTGAACGCTGCGCCCCATAATAAAAGGCCGCAGCCAAATGTTTTTAAGATTGATCAGCACCAGGTACACCGCAAAAACAATCAAGGTCACTAAATAATTGGGCAACGCAATCCAATTGGAACCTTCCAAAAGAACCACGCCCATTGCCAATGCCACGGCCAACAGCGGGCCAATATCAGGAACCAGCGTAAACAACCCGGCCAACACACCCAACACAAAGGCCCCGGGAATGCCCAAAATTGTCCAGGCAATTGTAAAAATCAGCCCAACAATCAACATCAACAAAATCTGGCCGCGCAAATAAGCCATCCACACCACCCGCACCCGCCCGTACAACCCGGCCACATCTGACCGAAACTGCACGGGGGCCAGCATAATCATCCAATCACGCATCCGCGGCCACTCGCTAAGAAAAAGATACACGCAAACAATAATCACCAAAAACCAAATCGCCCCTCGTGAAGTCGATTCTATCAGCCAAAACGCATTTTCAGGCAAAGGCTTTCGAAATGCAGCCTGGAAATCGGCCAAACCGGCCCCCATCAAACGCAAATCGAGCGTGATAAGCCCCAGCACCGAAACCGGCCTGGCCACCGCCGTCTGAAACTGAGCCAGCAAATCAAGCAAATCTTGCGCCACCCCAGTCAACTCATCGAAAAAAAACGGTGTCACCGCCGCCGGGATAGCAATAATTAACACAATGCTGGTGAAATAAACCAAATTGACCGAAGTTCGCCGAGAAAGCCGGGTCTTGGCCGAAAGGATTGCCACCGCTGGGTTAATCAAATAAGCAATAAAAGCCGCCAACACCAAAGGCTCCAGAGCTTCGCGGGCGTAAACCATAAAAGCCAACAGCGCCGTCAGCACAAGCAGGCCAATCACATATCGAAAAGGCAAATTCCAACGTCTCATAACAATTTTTTAATAGCTGCCAAAGTTGGTTCGATAATTGGCGCGGCTGGCACCGCCTGCATTGCCGCGCGAACATCTTTTAGCCCACTGCCAGTATTGACCACCAAAACAGGCGCGCCCGGTTCCAACCAACCGTTGACCTGGGCCACCTTTAAACCGGCGTAGGCTGTCGCCCCGGCGGGTTCGGCAAAAACCCCCACCGAACCGAGTTCCGCAATGGCCTCCAAAATCTCAGCATCTGAAACGGTGACATACCTCCCGCCGGTTTCTTTGGCAGCCCGCACCGCCCGCACCCCATCGCGTGGCAAATCGACGCTGATACTGTCTGCCAAAGTTACGGCGTTAACCGGAACGATCATCTCGTTTTCCGCGTTAAACGCATTGGCAATTGCCGCCGAGCCTTCAGCCTGCACGCCAATGATGCGCGGCATCTGCTCCAGCCAGCCCAAGGCCTGCAATTCTTTAAATCCCTTATGAATCCCTGAGATAATATTGCCATCCCCCACCGAGACAAAAATCGTCAGGCGCGGTTTATTAATGGGAATGGTCAATTCGCCGGTCGCAGGCTTGCGGCTGGCGGTTCGGCGCTGGTATTGCATAAATTCCCAAATTTCAAACGCGGCAGTCTTTTTACCTTCCAGCGTAAAGGGGTTGTAGCCAGTATTGCGACAGTACCAGCCAAACTCATCGGCGGCCTGTACCGTCAGGTCAAAAGCATCGTCATAGCTGCCGTCCACCAACAGCACTTTGGCCCCAAAGACCAGCAATTGGGCCACCTTGGCAGGCGGAGCGGTTTTTGGCGCAAAAATAATCGCCTTTTGGCCGACTGCGGCGGCCATCCCGGCCAGCGCGGCCCCGGCATTGCCGGTCGAAGCGGTGACGACCACCGCAGCGGCAATTTCTTGAGCGCGCGCCACCACCACCGCCGAAGCGCGGTCTTTGAAAGAAGCCGTTGGATTGCGGCTTTCATCTTTTAGCCAGAGTTGCTCCAGACCGAGTTTGGCGGCCAACCGGGGCAGAGAAATGACCGGGGTCCCGCCAGCCAGGCCAAGGGGAGTCCGTTCCCCGCTTTTTGGGAAGGAGACCGGTATCAGCGGAAGATAACGCCACAAGCCGGCGTCATCCCGACACATGAAGTCTTCCGGCTGATATTTTTTTTTGATGGCTTCAAAGTCGAGTGTGACATCCAGGTTGCCACCACAAGAACAGGTATAAGTGACCTGCCCTGGCATATATTCTTTTTTACAAAGGGTGCAGGTGTAGCCGATGAATTTGCTCATGGATTAAATTATACTCTTTTGGAAGATGAAAGAGGAAAGATGAACAGGCCTTCTCTTTCATCTTTCCTCTTAATATCAGACAGGGGTTATTTTCTGTTTTCGCGCATCGCCCACAACAACTTTTCCTGATCGACCGGCAGACGGTCAAACCGAACGCCGACCGCGTTATAGATGGCATTCGTGATGGCGGGCGGGGTGGGGATCAGGACGATTTCGCCCACGCCCTTCGCGCCGTACGGGCCGTCTTTGGTGGGGTCTTCAACGACGATGCAGGTGATTTCGGGGGTGTGCGCAATCGACGGGATGCGGTAGCGCGACATGCGGTCGGTGACCACGTAGCCGTTTTCGGTAATGAAGTTTTCGAGCAGGGCGTGGCCCACGCCCATCACCACGCCGCCTTCAATTTGTCCGCGCAGGCCGAGGGGGTTGATCGCGCGGCCGACATCATTGGCCGAGATGACGCGCAGAACTTTGACTTCGCCGGTCTGGGTGTTGACTTCCACCTCGGCGGCTTGCGAGGCAAACGAGAAGGCCACGTGCATATCGCCGGGCTGGCCGAGTGGGGTGGTGGTGGGAGCATGATATTCGTACAAAACGCGTGGGTCTTTGCCCGCGGTTTTCATCTCGCCATAGACTTCTTTCATCGTCAAGGTATGGCCGTTGACGTGGACGCCATCCGCCGCGAAGCGGATTTTCTCGGACGACAGGTCGTATTTTTCAGCCAGCGTGGCGCTGAGCGCTTCGCGCAGGGTTTTGGCCGCCAGCCGCGAGGCGTTGCCGGTCACATAGGTTTGGCGCGAGGCCGTGGTCGGGCCGCCGTTGGGCGTCAGGTCGGTATCCATTACCAACACTGCCACCTGCTCCGCCGGGACGGAAAGCTCCTCGGCTACCACCATCCGCATGACGGTAACGAGGCCCTGGCCGAGTTCGGCTGCCGCTGAACGAACCTGGAAGCTGCCATCGGCGTAGAGTTCCACTTCCGCGCCGGAGGTATCGTCTGCGCCGCCGCCCAGACCGGTGTTTTTGAAGGCCGAAGCAAAGCCCCAGGCGCGTACCAAATGCTCCGCGCCCGGAACGGAATACGCAACAAACGGGTCAATCCCCTCGCCCACCAATCGCTTCAATTCCGCTTCCACTTTGTCAATACACTCCACCAGCCCGGCGCTCTCGCGCATGATTTGTCCGGTGCTGGTCTCGTCGCCCACGCGCAGGGCGTTCTTGCGGCGCAGCTCGATCCGGTCCAGGCCGAGCGTTTCGGCCAGCTTGTCCATCATCGTCTCAAAAGCAAACGCCGATTGGAGCACACCAAAACCACGGAACGCGCCCGCTGGGGGATTGTTGGTGTACATCGCGTAGCAATCGGCGTGAACATGCGGAATTTTGTACGGCCCAGCCGAATGGGTCGTGGCGCGGGTCAACACCTTTTCACCGAGCGAGGCATACGCGCCGGTATCGCCGTAGAGTTCGGTCTTGGCCGCCACCAACGTGCCATCTTTTTTCGCGCCGAGTTTGACTTTAATCTGCGTGGCGTGGCGTTTGGGGTGGACAATGAGACTCTCGTGGCGGTCAAAAAGCAGCTTGACCGGCCTCCCCGTGACCTGCGCCAGCAAAGCGGCGTGAATCTGCCCGGCGATATCTTCCTTGCCGCCAAAGCCGCCGCCCATCAACTGTCCGACGATGCGGACGCGATTCTCCTCCCAGCCCAGAGCGCGGGCGACCTGTGTTCGGTCCTGGTAGGGAATCTGCGAACCGACATAAACCAACATCCGGTCGCCTTCGGGGACAGCGATGCTGCACTCGGGTTCCATAAAGAGATGGTCGGTGGCCGGGGTGTGGAAAGTGTCTTCCAAAACCACGTCGGCTTCCGCGAAACCAATTTCCGGGTCGCCTTTGCGGACTTTGATATGTTTGAGCAAATTGCCTTTGGCGTGGATTTGGGGTTGACCCTCTGCCCGCGCCTGGACCGCGCTGGAAATCACCGGCTGGAGGTCAAATTCCACTTCGATGAGTTCGACGGCGGCTTTGGCGGCTTCCTGCGTTTCGGCGGCGACAATCGCGATCGTGTCGCCCACATAGCGGACGCGCTCGCCGACCCCAACCAGCACCGGCCAGTCCAAAATCACCAGGCCGTGAATGTTTTCGCCGGGGACATCTGCGGCACTCAAGACTGCCACCACACCGGGGACAGCGCGGGCTTTTTCAAGCTTGATCTGGGTGACAAAAGCATGGGGCACCCCCGCGCGTTTGACCGCGGCGAAGAGCATCTTTTCAAACTGGAGGTCATCGGTGAAAATCGCACTCCCCGTTACCTTTTCCACCGCATCCGGGCGGATTTTCACCGTCCCAATCGTTTGCCCTGCGGTGGCGGAGGGCGGAATCTGCGGTTCGGCCACTGGTGCGCCGGTTTGGAGCGACTCGGCGGCGGCCAGAATGGCATTTTCAATCATCGGGTAGCCGGCGCAGCGGCAGAGGGTATCCTTGAGCGCATGGCGAATATCCGCGGAAGTGGGGCGCGGTTTTTTCTGGAGCAGGGCATACGAAGTCATAATCTGCCCGGGGATGCAGAAGCCGCACTGGACTGCGCCGTGTTTGACGAAGGCTTCTTGCAGCGGGTGCAGTTCCACCTTTTCGGCTTCTTTTTTGGCGAGGCCCTCGATGGTGGTGATGGTTTTGCCATCCGCCCGCTCGGCCGGGGTTGAGCAGGACAGCACCGGTTCGCCATCCATGATGACGGTGCAGGCGCCGCATTCGGCCTCGTTACAGCCGATTTTGGTGCCGGTCAGGTGCAGGCGTTTGCGCAGTAAATCGGCCAGGGTTTCGCCGGGGAGGGGGTCAAGTTGATAGTTCTGGCCGTTTACGGTTAAAGAGAGTTGAGTTTTTTTCATTTTTAATCCTTGTGGAGTCGAAAATCTCCCGATTTTCGACATCCAACGTCAGGAGACGTTGGACTCCCGGTTATTTCGCCCTTTCCCAGGCGGTAGTCAGCGCATTCTTCAATAAAACCACCGCCAACTCGCGGCGGTATTCAGCCGTGGCGCGGGCCGGGCTGGTGCGGAATTTGGCTTCGGCCAGCAGGGTTTCCTGCGCTCCGGCCAGCGTTTCGGCTGAGAAGGTTTTCCCGGCGAGATAGGCTTCGGTTTGGCGGGCGCGGAAGGGGGTCGGGCCAGCCGGGCCAACGGAAATTCGCGCAGCGATGATTTTCTCCCCAGCCCGTTCGAGCCAGGCGGCCAGGTTTAGGATCGGCAGGGCAATCCCCTGGGCGCGCATGATGCGGCAAAAAGCCGAGGCCTGGTGCGGTTGGCTGAGGGGCAGGTAAAAGCCGACGAGAATCTCATCCGCTTTCAGGGCCGATTTGCCCGGGCCGAGGAACAGTTCCAGTAACGGAACGCGGCGGCGGGTGGCGGGTGAAGCCACTTCGGCTTCGGCCTCCAGCGCCAACAGGCCGATCATCCCATCCGCGGCGGGCAGGGCGTGGGCCACATTTCCGCCGAGCGTGGCCGAGTTGCGGACTTGCGGTCCGCCAATCAGCCCGCAGGCTTCAACCAGCGATTGAGCGTGTTCCTGCACCAGCAGCGATTCGACAATCCGGTTGTGGGGCACGCCGGCGCCGATGAAGAGTTTCTCGCCGCGAATTTCCAGCGCGCGCATTTCGGCAATGCCAGCAAGATCGACCAGGGTGTGAACCGGGGCATGGTGGCCCTGTTGCAGGTCGAGCATTAAATCCGTTCCGCCCGCGATGGGGATCGCAGGCGCGGGGGCGGAGGCCAGGGCCTCCACAGCTTCTTGAACGGTTTGGGGGTGGAGATAGTCTTTCCAGAGACTCATAGGGTCGGCGTCCTTTCAGGATAGAAAGTGAAAGTCAACGGGTGGCGGTACTTTTCGATAGGCTTTTTTGCCCAACGCCGCCAGGATTTTAGTCCCAAAGCGACCGCCGAACCCATGTTTAAACTGGATAATTGAACGTTATCAACGATTCCGAAACAGTATACAACACTTTGGGGCGTTCTTCGCAATCAGAAAAACGCCCCAAAGCTGATTGGTAAAGGCCTTGTTTTTAAATGGCATGTAAAGATAAGGAAAAGCAAGTGCCCTGACCAGGGTTGCTGGTAACGCGAATAGCGCCATTTTGGGCTTCGAGTAATCCTTTGGCAATCGACAATCCCAATCCATTCGTGCGGCTGGAGTCGTTTTCGGCAGAGGTAACCTGGTAGAAACGGTCAAAAAGGTGAGGTAAATGGGCAGGGTCGATGCCTAAACCGGTATCAGACACATCGATTTGTGTCCATTTGCCAGCAGGCCGAGCGCTCAATCGAATGGAGCCGCCCGGCGGGGTGAAACGCAGCGCATTATCCAACAAAATGAGTAGCACCTGACGCAAACGGGTACTGTCCGCCCGCGCTGATCCGGCAGTGGTCTCCATCTCGATGGAAATATTTCCAGCTTGAGCCAATTTGCTAACTTGCCGGGCTGTTTCAGAAAAAAGTTCTGCCAGTGCCACTGGCAGAATGTCTAAATTAAGCCGATGCGCGTCCAGGCGCGAAAGAAGCAACAGATCGTCCACCAAATGATCAAAGTAATCACACTCGGTCAAAATATCTTTTAGGAGTATTATGGCGTTCTCAAAGTAGCTTGACAAGAAAATAAAACGACTCTCTTCGGTAAAATTGGTGTCGCCAAACATCCATAACCGAGGAGAGTCAAATGAATTGTAACATCAGCCCAGAAATAAGCGAAACCGGTGTAGAGTACGCACTGCATAGTCTGTATGCACTGTTTGGCAGAATAACAGATCATCGTAAACCGAAAGGTGAAGAACTCGGAGATGTATTCTGTTTAGATGGAAAAGTATTGCCCGGCACACAAGTAGCAGGTGTAAAGCGAAGCGACCAAGTCTTAAGCCTGTTCGATGGCACAAGCCAACGAGTATTAGCACAAGAGCCCATAGAAACCAAAGAAAATGAAATTGTGGCAGCACCAGTGGTATTGCAACGCGTAGATTTGACGGGAAAAATTGT
Source organism: Anaerolinea sp. (assembly GCA_020719725.1). GTDB lineage: Bacteria > Chloroflexota > Anaerolineae > Anaerolineales > Villigracilaceae > UBA8950. The sequence goes on from DYPU01000033.1 coordinate 12,597, forward strand.
CACAGCCGATGCGCTTCACACCCAGCGCAAGCTATCTTCCCAAATTGTGGTAGATGGCGATTATGTTTTCCCCGTGAAAGACAACCAGGAGCGGTTACGAGAGAATATCGAGCAGTTGTTCGCTCTCGAAAATCCCAAACCCGGTTTTGGAAAGATCAAAACTGATTTTGAAACCGCAACACAAGTGAGTTATGGACATGGCCGTATTGAAATACGAACTATTCAGACCAGCGAAATGCTTAACGAGTACTTGGATTGGCCGGGTGTAAAACAGGTCTATCGGCTCGACCGAGAATTCCATTGGCTGCGACAGGGCATAGTGTACAAATCCAGCCATGAAATTGAATATGGCATTACCAGTTTGTCCAGAGAGCTTGCTTCGCCCAAAAAACTACTGGCTGTACGACGACAACATTGGAGTATCGAAACAGGTTTGCACTATCGTCGAGATGTAACCTTCAATGAAGATGCAACACGCATGACAAAAGGTAAATCGGGGCACATTCTGGGCACAATTCGCAATCTCGTTTTGGCATTGCTTAAAAGTGCTGGTTTTACCAATACTGCCAAGGCTAGACGCTGGTTTGCAGGACATCTTGCTGACGCTTTTGCACTGCTTTTGACCTGATTTTTCCTACTTTGAGAAAGCCATATCCCCACAGGACTGCGCCCTTGCCTTTTCGCCAAGAATATGCTATTTTTAGTGACCTCGCGGAGAATAAGTTTTATGAGCAAAATTGAAAAAACCGTAGTTGTCATTGAAGATGAGCCAGATGCCGCTGAAATGTTCGGAGAAATGATGCGAGTCAGTGGCTTTCGCGTTGTCAAAAGCTACGCCAGCAGCCCAGCCATCCAACTCATCGAACAAGAAAATGCTGATATCGTCATTTTAGACGTGATGATGCCCGATATATCGGGCATAGACGTACTCAAAGCGCTGCGCAACCACCCGCATTTAGCCAACATCCCCGTTATCGTTGTTTCCGCCAAAAGTATGCCATCTGATATTAAAACCGGATTGGAAGCCGGAGCCTCGGTCTATCTCACCAAACCAGTTGGATTTCAAGATTTGAAACAAGCCGTGGAAAGCATCTTCAAGAAAATCGAAACCAATCTGCCATGAGCCTGATGCGCGTCTTCATAGCGATAGCGCTCCCCCCACACATCAAAAAACTCATCGTCCAGCACAGCGCTACCCTGCAACAGCAAATCGGTGAGGCGGCGCGTTGGGTTTCCCCCGAAAACATTCACATCACTCTAAAATTTCTCGGTGACGTAGCTCCGCCAGAAATCGCCCCGCTCACAACCAGCCTGGCAGCTAAACTAGCCGAACAGCCACAAATTCTACTCAAATTAGGCCATTTGGGCATTTTCCCAAGCCTGCAACGCCCGCGTATCCTTTGGCTGGGGGTGCAGGCCAATCAGCCGCTTCAAGAACTACAGAAAATCGTCGAAGCGACCACGCGCGGACTCGGCTATCTACCTGACGCCAAACCCTTCTCACCCCATCTCACTCTCGGACGAGTGAAAGACAATCTTAGCGCAGTCGAGCTGCAAAAAATAAAAAATTCTCTGGGCACAAAACAGGTTGATCTCCCTGGCGAAATTCTTGTGGATAGCGTACACCTTTTTCGCTCCGACCTGCAACCCAAAGGCCCACTCTACACATCCCTTTTTCGCGCGCCGCTATCGCCCGAAAAGCCAGAACAAATTTTTACGAGGTGAACCCTGAACGCACTGGAACTTGCTCATACCATTGTCAATGCCATTGAAGACAAAAAAGGCGAAAAAATCGTCCTGATGGATTTACAAAACGTCGTCTCTTTCACAGATTATTTTGTCATCTGTAACGGGAGCAGCGACCGCATGTTAAACGCGCTGGCCGAAGGCGCAGTAGATAGCGCCCGTGACACCTACGGCATCAAAGGCCGCAAACAAGGAGATCCATCTGCAGGATGGGTTGTTGTAGATTTTGGCAACGTCATCCTGCACGTCTTTGCTCCCGAACAACGCGGTTACTACAACCTGGAAGAATTATGGCGTGAGGGAAAAACGCTGGTAAAACTGCAATAAAGAGCTAATTCGCCACCATTCCGCAGGTCCATCAATGCTATTTTTGAAGCGCAGTCACAAATAAAAAACGTCCCGCACAAGTGCGGGACGTTTTTTATTGACCCAAAAAACCTATTTTTCAAAAATCCAACGATCAATCTCGCGGCTCCAAGACGCCAACTCGGCTTCCATAAACCACAAAGCGGTCTCTGCCGCGCCATTCTCCACCGAATCAGAAGCATGGGTCAGGTTGCGGCCAACCTCCAACGCAAAATCATGGCGAATCGTGCCCGGAGCAGCTTCCCAGGGCCGGGTTGCGCCCATCGTCTGACGGATCGCCGCAATCGCATTGGGGCCTTCCCAAACCATTGCCATCACCGGCGCAGATGTGATATACGCAATCAGACCTTCATAAAACGGCTTGCCTTTGTGAATGGCATAATGCGTTTCCGCCAATTCTTGCGGAACCTGCAAAAACTTTGCCGCCACCAGCCGCAAACCACGCCGCTCCAAGCGAGAAATCACTTCACCCACCAGGCCGCGCTGCACACCATCGGGTTTAACTAAAACGAGAGAACGTTCCACTTTTTTGCCTCCATAAAATTTGAAAAGTAACGGGCGCGATTGTACCACAAGAAAAACAGGGACACATTTAGCTGTGTCCCTGTCTCATTTTGCCATTTACCGCAACAATTCTTCTGCTTTGGTATATGAATCCAGCGCCTCTTGCAGGCGATTCGAGCGCATATAGGCATCCCCCAATGTCTGCCAGACTATCACATCCACCGGATGACGATAAGTGGCTTCTTGCAAGTCGAAAATAATATCTTCCATCAACTTGCCTTTCTTAATCAGCCGCATATATTCCGTCATCGAAGTCTCAAGGCTGGATTTCCCAAGCAATTCACGCGCCTTACGGAGCGCGACAGAGTCTTTATCGCCGCCGAGCAAATCGGTTTGACGAACGACAGGCCGCGGCGCGGGAGACGCTGCCGGGACCACAGCTTGCTCTACCACCGGAACCGCTTTGGGAACCGACTCACCCTTGGACTGGGTCGCCGCCAACGATTTGGCTACACTGGCAAAGGCAGAGTCAGAATCCAGCCCAAAGGAGACCACCGCTTTTTCGTCGGGAACCCAACCCGAGACCGCCGCCGGTTGTGGGGGCAGGTCATCCGCCGCTTCATCTTTCAGCCAATCCGGCAAGTCTTCCTCGTCAGGAACAATCACCACCTCAGCAGTTTCGCTGACCCAACTGGGAATCTCGGTCTTTTCTGGCAAAGAGTTATCATCGTCAAGTGTTTCCAGCCAGGCCGAAACTTCCGGCTCTATCTCAGCCGAAACGGGCCTAATTTCCACGGGCAAGGTCTTGCCGGGGTCTTCGGCGGGAGCCTGCCAGGCAGCCGCTTCTGAAACGGGTGGCTGACTGCTTACGTCGATCCAGGAAAGCAAATCTTGTGATGTTTCAGCTTCTAAGGTATTTTCCTTGTCCCAGCCCAAAATTTCGGTCTGGGGTGCTTCAGCCACCCACTCCGACTCTTTTTCGAGCCACTTGAAGGCGGCGTCCTGCTCAGATTCGGTCGTGCCGGGGCCAGCCACCAGCGAGGATAGTTCACT
>DYPU01000033.1:16365-29108 GCA_020719725.1 Anaerolinea sp.
CGGGAGTCGCGTCAGATTCAGGGGCGGCAGGGGCCGCCGGAGCGGGTTCACCCAGGCCAGACAACCAGTCAAAATCAGCTTCTACGTCGTTTTGAGCCACAGGCTGCTTGCCCGATTCGTCAAAGCCAGAAAGCCAGTCAGACTCGGCTGATTGAGATGAATCCGGGTATGTCTGGTTTTCAAAACCAGACATACTTGCCGCAGCGCCTAATCCGGCCAACCAGTCGGCAGTATCATCATCTTCTTCAGCAGGTAATTGAGATGTGACAGGAACAGCGGAAGAAGCAGCAGCGGTGCCCAACCCGGCCAACCAGTCCATGTCAACATCGTCATCAGGCCCAGATTGGACCGGTTTTTCAGGTTGTGGATTTGTCGCGCCAGGAGGTGCCATGGCCTTGAGCCACTCTGGAATTTCAGCAGCAGCCAACTCTGGTATCGACTCGACTTCAGGAGCGGGCGTATCCAGTGCAGCAAGACCTTCGTCAAATTCACCAGAAGACGGCCCCCAACCCGAGGATTTCATCCAATCAGGAATATTTTCCTGATCGGCGGGTTCAGACGAGGCGTTTAAATTATCCTGTTGTAATTGCCAGGATTGATTGGCGGCAGAACCAGGCTGCCAGTCAAAGCGTTCAATCGTAACGGCAGAATCTGGCACCGTAGCAACATCAAAGGTAGAGCCGGAAACCAGCGTCAGGTACGGATCGAGCTGGTTTAAGCGTTTTTTATAAGTATCGAGACTGCCCGAAAGGCTTGTTCCGGGCAAAATTTCAATCAAAATTCGATTGGCATCAAGGCAATAGGGGAAAATTTTTAGAACATCGGTACAAATTTCGGTGGCTTCCAGTTTTTGCCCAGCGCGAAAATAGGCGCGCGCCAACAAAACTTTTAAATCCATGCGGTCACTGTCTTCGGCCAGGACAGATTTAATTTCCTGAATGGCTTGGGCAAATTGATTGCCCCGTGTATACATTTTTGCCAACGCCCCGCGCGTCAATTGAATTCTGGGCGGCTCAAGCCCGTCACGCCGGCCATAAAGGCGACGCAACTCAGCCTGAACACCACCATTAGAAGGATTCGCCTCGTAAGCCCGTTCCATGTGCCAAACCGCCTGTTCCAGGCTTTTCTGCTCGTCATAGACGATGCTCATCCCCAAGTGGGAGACAAAATCATCTGGCACAGCAGATAAAATTCGCTGAAAAATGTCGGCGGCGTCGTTGTAGCGGCGCACTTCCAGATAGGCTTTGCCCAACATGCGATATGTCTCAAGATGTTTGGGATACGTCTTGAGAATATGCTGACAATGGGCAATGGCTTCATCAATGTGACCCTGATCAATCAGGGTTTCAATTTCACGGTCGTAAACACGCAGGGCAACTTTACTCATTGGCACACTCCAAATATTAGTATGCACCAAACTTAATGATTAAGCAAGCGATTGAAAAGAAAAGTCAATCCCGTTTGGTTAATGTTGGGGCAGGTTTTTAATAGAACAAAGGCAAAGGCTCAACTCGCGTCGGGCTAAAGGCAAAAGCGGCCAAAACAGCCTGACGGGCCGCTTCGAGTTGGGCCTGATTACGAGCATGGATGGCGCAAATTGGCTCTCCTGCAAAAACAGCATCGCCGACCTTTTTGTGGATGACAAAACCAACCGCATGATCGACCTGGTCTGTTTTTTGAGCGCGTCCGGCCCCTAGTGCGACAGCGGCTTCCCCAATAAGACGGGCATGGACTTGGGCGACATACCCGGTTTGCGAAGCGCAGACAGTTTCCACCATTTCGGCGGCGGGTAGTTTTTCAAGGTGTTCGATAAAGCTGACATCGCCACCCTGGGCGCGGACAAGCTGACAGAATTTTTCGAAAGCGCTGCCATCTCGAATGGCTTGTTGAGCCATTTCGCGGCCCTGTTCCAGGTTTGGGGCGCGTTTTCCAAGAACAAGCATGTGGGCCGAAAGGTGCAAACAGTGTTCCATAAAATCTGCCGGACCTGTGCCGCGCAAGGCCTGAACCGCTTCGACGACTTCGAGCGCGTTGCCTACTGCCGCGCCAAGGGGCTGGTTCATATCTGCAATCAGGGCCACTACTTTGCGCCCGGCCAGTTCACCAATGGCGGTCATTGCTTCGGCCAATTGGCGCGCGGCGGCAACGGTCTGCATAAACGCGCCGTTGCCCGCTTTAACATCCAGCACCATGGCGTGTGCCCCGGCAGCCAGTTTCTTACTCATAATGGATGAAGCAATCAGTGGGATGGAATCCACCGTTCCGGTCACATCGCGCAAAGCATAGAGTTTCCCATCGGCAGGGGCCAGATCGAGGGATTGGCCGGTCAGCACGATGCCGATTTCACGCAGTTGCGTTTTGAATTCGGCGGTGCTGAGATTGACGCGGTAGCCAGGAATGGATTCGAGTTTGTCGAGTGTGCCACCGCTAAAGCCCAAACCGCGCCCCGACATTTTGCCGCAGGGCAGGCCGCAAGCGGCGACAATGGGTAAAACCGCCAGGGTGGTTTTATCGCCCACTCCGCCCGAAGAGTGTTTGTCTACGGCAATGTCTACCGTGTCAGAAAGGTCGAGCATGGCTCCAGAATGAGCCATCGCCAGGGTTAATTCTTTGGTTTCGAGGGCGCTCATGCCATTGAGTAGGATGGTCATGGCCCAGGCGGAAACCTGGTAATCGGGAATTTTGCCATCGGTAAAACCGCGCACAAAGAAATTAATCTCGGCTTCGGTGAGTTCGCCGCCATCGCGTTTTTTGATGATGATGTCTACAGCGCGCATTGCTATTTTCTCCTATGAGATTTTTATTTTATCGCATTTCGCTAAAACGAACAGTTTTGTCTGGCGGGGCTTGTTCACTTGCAGCGCCGGACAGCCATCATCGTAATATCATCGGAGGCGGGTAGATCGTCCATAAAATGGTTCACTTTTTGCTCAATGGCTTCGAGTAAGCCAAAAGCAGAGGCACTGCCACTTAAACTTAGAACGTCGAGCAGGCGCTGTTCGCCAAAAACATCTCCGTTGGGGGCAAAGGCTTCGGTAACGCCATCAGTGTAGAAAATGAGGGCGTCGCCAGGGGCCAGGGCCAGGGTGCGCTCGGTCATCTCCATTCCATCAACAACTCCCAGCGCGATGCCGGTGCGAGTGAGAAAATCCAGTTTCTTTTTGCGCTTTCCAGCCTGGTTCTGAACCCAAATGGGTGGGTTGTGACCAGCGTTGGCGTAGGTGAAGTCGCCTATCAGTTCGTCAATCACACCATAGACAGCGGTGACGAACATCCCTTGTTGGCAATCTGGGTAGAGCAGGTCGTTGACACGCTGCAAGGCTTCGGCAGGGGAATCGGTCTCTAAAACGGCGGCCCGGATAAGGGTGCGGGTGAGGGCCATAAACAAAGCTGCCGGGATGCCCTTATCGGCAATATCCGCAATAAAGATGCCGATCCGCCGATTGGGGAGGTCAAAAACGTCGTAAAAATCGCCGCCAACCTGGCGGGCAGTGCGCCAGCGGGCCGAAAATTCCCAATGGGGGTGTTCGGGTAAAAATTCTGGGATGAAGGTTTCTTGAATTTGGCGCGCAAACTGAACTTCGGTCTCCAGGCGTTCTCGTGCGACAGTTTCACGCTGAAAGAGATCGTTTTGGATGGCAAGGGCGATTTGCTGGGCAACACCCGTGAGGATTTCGATGCGGCGATTTCTGAAGCGCCGTCCGCCCAGGGCTTCTTCGGCCAGTAAAACGCCAAAAACTTCGCCTTTAACCAGCAAGGGGAAAGACATCAGCAGGCGGTCTTCACTATAGAGCAAGGCGTCGGCTTCAGGGCCAGTGCTGGGAGTGAGGCTGAGCCAGTTTTCGACGCCAAGATGAGCTTCGCCGCATAGGGCCGGTTGGGCCTGGGTGAGGGCAGCGGCCAACATGGGGAATTGGGCGGGGGCGATGGAGCGCCAAAGCAGCGCGTCCATGTTGTCGGGCAGATTATAGGCCTGGGCCGGGTGAAAAGCCTCGTTTTCTTCATCCCAGGTGTAAATGGCGGCGCGCTCTACTCCCACCAGGATGGGCAGGATGCGGACAATGGTGGCAAGGATTTCGGCCAAGTCAGAAAGTGAGACGACCGCCTGGGCGACTTGCAATAAAGCGGCGGAGGCGTAGGCTTGTTCTTGGGCGGCGTCGTAAAGCCGGGCATTTTCAATGGCGACAGCGGCGTAACTGGCGAAGGTGGTTGTCATGGCGTGGGCTTCGTGGCCGTAGCGGCCCGGAGTGTGATGCGCCAGGGTTAAAATGCCCAGAGATTGGTCGCCGATCCGCAGGGGCGCGGCAATGGATGAGTAATCGCTGGCAAAGCTGCCGGCCAGACCGGAAGGCCCCATGGGTTCGCCTGGTTTACGAATGATGGGTTGACGCACCAGCAAGGCGCGCGCCAGGGCCGCCTGGGCCTCGGAGGAGTGGTAGCGGGCCTCGTTCAGGTCTTTGGCGTTGGCCCCGTGAACAGCGGCACAGTAGACATCTTCTTCATCGAGCAGCCAGATTGCAGCAATGTCGGAGGGCAAATTGCGTTCCAATTCGGTTAGAGTGGCATCCAGCACTTGTTCCAGGCTGGCGTTTGCCGAAAGTAGAACCGCCACTTCGCGCAGGCTATCTGAAACTTGCCGCCGCCACTGTTCGGAGCGGTACAAATCTGCATTACGGATGGCTGCCGCAATTGAATCGGCGAGGGCTTCGAAAAGCAGGCGGTCATCTTCATTGAATGCGTTGAGTTGGTCGCTCTGAATATCGAGCACACCATAGACCTGTCCATTAAAAATAAGCGGCATGGTCAGTTCTGAAAGGGTGTTGGCTGGCGGCAAGGGCGAGGGCCGGTAACGCGCTTCTTGCAAGACGTTATTTGCCAAGACCATCTGCCCATTGCGCGCCACCCAGGGAACCAGCCCGTCCAGATCATCCAGGCTGAGCATGTAGCCTTCCAAGGCCGCAGAACGTGCGCCCGACCCGGCTTCGTAGTGAATCTGGCGGCGGTTGGGATGCACGGTGAACAGATGGACATACGGATAGTCAAAACGCTGTTGGATGATTTGCGCGACTTCCTGCATCAACTCGCGCAAGTTCAAAAATGAAGCAATCTGCTTGCTCACTTCGGCTACGGCTTTTAATTGCTCGGCGCGGCGGCGCAAGGCTCCATACAGGCTGGCCCCTTCTACGGCAACGGCAATTGTATCGGCCAGGGCGCGCAATACCAGCAAATCGTATGGGTGAAAAGCAGACAGCAAATCACTCTGGACATCCATCACGCCCAAAATGCGTTCTTCCACTTTGAGCGGTAAAACCGCTTCGGAACGGGTTTCGGGCAAAATATCAGTGTGCCGGAAACGCGGCTCGTTTAAAACATCGTTGGCAATCAACTCCTCGCCGGTCAGGGCGACATAGCCGATCAGGCCCTGGCCCAGATCGGCTTGTAAAACTGGAGCGGTGGGGCGGCCCCGGCGGCGGGTGGCGCCGCCAGCGCTGGAACGAAAGCGTAACCGGGTTTCGCCGCGTTCCAAGGTAAAAATGGCAACATAATAATAGCGAAAGACATTTTGGATCACCCGCGCCACTTTGCGAGTCAGTTCGTCTAAATCGGGTTCATTGGCAATTTGAGCGCTGACAGTCCGCACCAGATTGAGTTGGCTGATGCGCCAACGTTCCACTGTAACCCGATGCCAGGCGATGAGAGCGACTGAAGCGGAGCTTGCCAAGCCTTCAAGGATTTCGAGATCACGGGGGCGGAAATCATGCCCGGCGGGTTGACTCAGGGCCAGCGCCCCGAAGCCCGTCTCGGCGTGGCGCAGCGGAATCGCCACTTGCGGTTGATTCTGCTCAAGTCGCCGGACAAGCTCTCCCTGGGCAATGGCTTCACGCAGCGCGTCCAGGGGCGGCTCTGGCGGAAATATTTCTTCGACCCAATCGGGCAAACGGAAAATGCTCTGATCGAGCCATAAATCGACTTGGGCTTCAGGGAACACCCTGGAGGCCGTCTCAAGCAAAATATCGCGTTGTTCGGCAAATGTAGTGGCCGAAAGAATCAACTCACCCATGCCAAATAAATCACGCCAACCAGATTTGCGCACAACCGGGTTGGAGGCCAGCGACGGCTCAGCACAGCGTTTGATAAGCGTTAGGAGATTGCCACCCCCGGCAGAAAAATCGAAATGGACTTCATCCATTAACTTATGAATAAAAAACAGGCCTAATCCACCAATGGCCCGGTCTTCAAGCGAGGCTTCTGTATCTGGCTCGAGTACGGTTTCAGGCACAAACGGGCGGCCATGGTCACGCATAACGATGGTGAGTGAGCCAGGTTCGATTTCAGTGGAAATCTCGATCGTTCCATCCAAAAAACCTTCGTAGGCATGTTCGATGATATTGGAGGCAGCCTCATCAACAGCCAATTGGACATTGTAGACTTCCTTTTCGTCCAGACCCACCTGGCGGGCCGCAATGGCGACAAACTCTCGAATATCATCCAAAACATCAAACTGAGCCTGAAAAATTTTTATCGCCATGAATGCCTATGCTGATTACACGCTAAAAAAAACAAACCGCCCCAACCTGCACAGTCGGGGCGGCCTAATTTGAAGAAACAGGGCCAGGCCCGTTGCAAAAGGGTTGCCCGGCCTTAAAAACTTCCTACTGCGGTGGTAACGTCTGTAAAAATTTGAAAAAGGGTCGTAAAACCGGCCAGTTCGAGAGCGGAGTGAGTGTTGGCGGGAACCCCGGCAAAGACAACTTCGCCGCGATTGTAGCGTTTACAATTGCGCTGGGCGGCGATCAGGGCGCGGAAACCGGCGCTCGACATATATTCAAGGCCGGTCATATCCACCACAATCTTGAAATGACCTTCGTTAACGATTGCTTCAAGCGCTTCGGCCAGTTTGGGCGCAGTGGCGCTATCGACACGGCCGCTTACCGTCACCAGGTCACAGTGTTTGAATTGTTGAGTTGTGACTTCCATGGAGCCTCCATAACTTTGAAAATAAGATGGCTTGCGCTTAAGTTTCAGCGCTAGGGTTCTATTATATAACATTTACAGAAAGGGTTAGAACCCCAGCCCAAAGTACTCCCCGCCCAGCTTAAACCCGGCAACTTCGAGGCGCGGGTTAAAGACCGGGCGAATGCCCGTGGGGCGCAAATCGCCCAATACTTTGCCTTCGGGCGAGATACCTGTTTGGTAGAACTTGTAGATGTCTGTCAGGGTGACAATGTCACCTTCCATGCCAACCACTTCGGTAATTTGCGTGGTTTTGCGGGTTCCGTCGGGTAGGCGATTCATGTGAACGATCAAATCGAGGGCCGATGAAATTTGACGGCGCAGGGCGGCGACCGGTAGTTCGATGCCCGACATCAGGGCGGTGGTCTCCAGCCTGGCAATGGCATCGCGGGGCGAATTGGCGTGGATGGTGGTAAGCGAACCAGAGTGGCCGGTATTCATAGCCTGGAGCATGTCGAGGGTTTCGCCGCCGCGCACTTCGCCAACGACGATGCGGTCGGGGCGCATCCGTAGCGAATTGCGAACCAAATCGCGGATGGTGACCGCTCCGCTGCCATCGACGCTGGGTAGTTTGGTTTCCATCCGCACGACATGGCGCTGTTTCATTTGCAATTCCACCGCATCTTCAATGGTGATGATGCGTTCACGCTCCGGGATGAACGTGGATAATACGTTGAGCATGGTGCTTTTGCCAGAACTGGTATTGCCCGAAATGAGAATGTTCATGCGGGCAATGACACAGGCCCGCAAAAAATTTGACATGTACGAGGTCATGGTTCCAAGCGTGATCATATCTTCGCTGGTCATTTTGTTTTGCGAAAATTTACGGATGGTAATGACCGGGCCATTGACCGAAACAGGCCGTATGGCAACGTTGACGCGTGAGCCATCAGGCAGACGGGCATCTGCGGCGGGGGTATCGGCATCGACACGGCGGCCAAGCGGTAGCAGGATGCGGTCGATGATGTGCATGACATGCTCTTCGCTGTCAAAGCGGATGTCGGTTTCCCATAGCTCACCATTGCGTTCAATAAAAACCAGATCGGGGCCATTGACCATGATTTCGTTGATTTGATTGTCTTGCAGGAGCAGTTCGAGCGGGCCATAGCCAATTAAATCAGCCAGGGCGCTGTCCACAATTTGCTGGCGCACCTGGGCGGGCATGTTGTTAATGTCCAGAGTTTTTAGAGCAGCTTCCAGGTAGCGCTGAACCTGCTCACGGTTGGAGCCTGAGACGACTATTTTTTGCAGTTGCGGCGTCACCAACTCTACAATGCGGCGCTTGATTTGCTGAATTTTGGGTTCTTTGAAGATAATGGGCACAAACTGAATGATATTTTCTGTCATGGCGGCCTCGTTTCTCTTAAAGTATACCTGAGTCTGGGGCAAAAAAAACAGGCCCGATTTTGCAATTGGGCCTGTTTTGAAAGCGGTGGTTATTAGCGGCCAGACTCGCGCCAGGCAGGCTGCTGTGAAGCGAAGGGCGAGACGGCGGTATCTGGCTCAACACTGAGCAAGACAGCGCGAACGGCCAAACGGTAATTGTAGGTGTCCAGCCAGGGCACATAGCCTTCGCAGGTGATGAGGGTCATCCAGGTGTATCCATCCTGTTTGAAGACTGACAGGTCGCGCGGCAGAACGGTGCGCTGATCACGAACTTCGTAAACATAGCGGTAACCGCTGGCGTGCATGATGACCTGATTGCCCCAGTAGAGCTTTCCAAGATTGGTGAAGGGGCCGGGGGTTCCGTCCGCCAGGGTGACGTGGCCGGTGATACCGGTGGTTCCCACCTGGCCCGGATAGGTCGTGCCGTCCAGATAGCCCGCTTGATTGGAGAGCCAGGTCAGATCCCAACCATCCTTGGTAATCGGAACGCCTGTGATGGGCATGGTCAGGCCGAGGGCCGGGATTTCTATCCACATACCGTCCATGGCGGCGTAGGCCTTTTCTGCGGTCTGGGCTGGTAGGGAGGTGACACGCCCAGGGGCAAAACCAGTGGCAGGTAGGGATGGGATGGAGATGCTGATCGACGATTCGTTACCGTAGGTGTTCAGCCCGGTGCTGTCCGCTGGGTCGTACCAGCGTTCGGTGGAGTACTGGTTGTAGTCAGATTGTTGATAGTCCAGACCGGGATCAATCGGCATACTGGTCCAGGCCACATTGGAGGTGTTGACGACCGGTGCAGGCCCGACGAAGGTGGTCTGGAACGTGATGGTGGCTGTCTGACCGAGTGGGAAGACATCCCAGATGAACGTCAGAGGTGTGACGACATAATCAACGGAGGTAAAAGGCAGACCTTCTACCGAAACCGTGCCGGGGATGAAGGATAGGCCGGGCGGCAGGATGTCTGTCACAACCACGTCGTAGGCGTCGGCAGTGCTGTCAAGCGTGTGGGCAATGTCGAGGGTGAAGGTGACGGTCGAGCCGTAGGGAGCAACCACCGGGGTGGCGCTCTTGTCAATGTCCATTTCTGGTTCGACAATTTCAAGCGCCGGGCTGGAGGCCGTCAGCGTACCACCGTCCCAGTTCCAGTCAATGGTGTTGTTCAGGCCGGAAACGCCGTTTTCATTTTCCAGAATGTCGAGTACAACCACTTCGTACTCCACAATCAGGCGGGCGTCGGTAAGGCCATTGTTTCTAACATTGCCAAAGTTGAATTGGATGCGGCGGCCCTGGTTGGCGAGACTGGGGTCTCCAACCGGTTCAGCCATGACCAGCGGGTTAGCGGGGTCGTCACAAATTGGGCTAAAGTCAGAAGTAAAGGTAGCTGGAACAATCTGACCATAGTTGGTTTCAAGTGCGCCGCCATCGATACGAACACATTGGACAAAAGCCAAACCAAAGTCGAGCATGTCAACTGCGCGCAGGTTGGTGAGCGTGCCACCAGCCGGAACATCGATGCTAACCTGGTAGGTGACGATCTCGCCGATGCCAACCTGCGGCAGAGTTGTTGTGCCTTCGTTTGTACCCAGGATGAGCTTGCCGTTATTGGCCGCGATCAGGTCTGTGTCATCATCATCGTCTCCGACATTGGTCGTGCTATCTTCGACTTCAACCTGGTTGATGATGTTGGACGCGGAAGGTTCAGCATTAACCTGGACTGTGACCGTAAAGGTGGTATCCAAGCCGGAAGCGAGGCTGACACCCGTCCAGGTGACGACGCCACCCGAAGTGCCAGAGGCCGGAGCCGATGAGGGCGCGGGGCTGGCGCTCTGGTAGGTGACATCTGCCGGGAGCGTATCGGTCACGGTGATGGTGGTCAAATCGACTGCGCCGTTGTTCTCAACAACAATTTCGTAGATCAGGATCGAACCGGGGGCTACCGTGTCGAGGTGGTCGGTCTTGCTGACGACCAGGGAGGCCGGAGAGTTGCTGTCGTCGTCATCATTGTCGCCTGGGTCGTTGTCGAGCGGGTGCGAGACACTGGCCGTGTTCAGCAAGATGCCGGTGGCGGTGCCAGAGACATTGGCCTCGACGGTATAGGTGATGGTTGACCCGACAGGCATATAGACCGTATCAGAGAAGCCGCCAGAACCGGTGTAGGTATCGCAGCCGGTTGCGCCGCCAGCCATCACACAAGTCCAACCCCAGCTGCTGATGAGCGGATTGGAGGAAACGTCGAGCGGAATTGCATCGGCAATGGTTACGTCTACGGCATCAGACGGGCCTTCATTGGTGACAACGATTTTGTAAGTGGTGGTCTCGCCAGCGATGTAATAGGCCTTGGCGGGAACCTCGGTCTTCTCGATGGAGAGGTTTAGCTGCGGATTTTCGGTGAAACCGAAATCGACACGCGGCTCAAGGGTCAGGCCGAGCGCGTTATCGGTGGATTGCTCCAGCGCGGGGGTCAGATTGAAGGCGTCACTGGTGACGTAACCGCCGCTGAAGCCGAGGCCGCCGATTTCCTGTCCGTTATCGTCCAGATCAGTCGTGACCAAATCCGGGGCGGGAGCGTCCGGCTCGTAGGTTCCACCGCCAACGCTGGAGTAGTTATCACGCAGCGCACCCGCACCGAGGAAGTTATCTTCGGGGAGTACCACAACGTAACTGCCCTGGGCGAGACCTTCAAAGCTGTACTCGCCTGCGCCGGAGGTGATGACGGTATCGATGGGCAAACCAACCGGGTTGCCTAGGCTGTCGGCGCGGTAGAGTCGCACTTCCACGCCGTTGATGCCGGTTTCAACGTCATCGAGGCCGTTGTCATTGACATCGTTCCAAACGCGGCTGCCGAGGCTGATGGTGTAGAAGCCAAAGTCAACCGTCATGTTGGCCTGGGCATCGGGCTGGCCCTGACCAGCAGCGGCGAGGTCGTCATCGTCTGTCGGCTCGTCGAAGGCTGGGCCGAGGGTGACAACACCCGAGCGGATGGAAGTATCCAACTGGCGCGCACCGTTGTCATCGACATCCGAGTTATCGTCCGGGTCAGTGGGGGCGATTTCTGCAATGCTGCCGCTGCCATCGAAGGAGATGCCGGAAGACCAGTAGCCGTAGAGCGGGTCGGTGGTTTGGTCAAATGCGGTGGCGGGGATGATGACAATGTAATCGCCCGCATCCAGCCCATTGAAGAGGTAGTAGCCGTCGCCATCGGTGGTCTGGGTATCCAGGATGGCGGCGGGGGCGCTGGCAAGCGCCAGTTGCACCGTGACGCCGCTCACGCCAACTTCGGTGCCATCGCGGACGCGGTCATTGTCGGTATCGTACCAGACGCGGTTGCCGAGGGCATAGACCGGGGTGAAGCCGAAGTCGAGCGAGGGATTGAAGGTTTCACCCAACTGAACGAGGCTGCCGCTGCCGTTATCGACAATATTGCTGGAGCCGGCATCGCCCGCGGTCAGGGTCACGTCGCTGGAGGAGACGGTTCCGCCCGCTTAGCTGATGCCGTTATCGTTATTGTCGGCGTTGGTGTTGGCGTCGGCAGTGTCAGCGCTGTTGGCGGTATCGACCGTGCTGTTGGAGCCGGTCGGCACATCAGCGGTGACGATGTAATTGCCTTCGGGCAAGCCCTCGAAGCGGTAGGAGCCGCCGGAGGAAGTGACCGTATCGAGCGCGCCAATCGGGCTGCCGGAGGCGTCGGCAGCGTACAGGTTGAGGGTCACGCCGTCCAGCAGCGGTTCGCCGCTGTCGTAAGCGCCGTCGTTATCCGAGTCAGACCAGACCAGGTTGCCGAGGCTGAGGGTGTAGAAACCGAAGTCCACTTTCAGGTTGGAGCGCTCATCGGGCTGGGTACCATCATCCACGCCGGTTTGCTTGTCGGTTTCATCGGTTGGTTCACTGTCGCTGGCGGGGCCAACAAGTACCGGGTGAGAGATGACTGCGCCGTTGAAACCGGCCAGGCTGCTGAGGAAGCCGTTATCGTCCGAGTCGGTGTCGTCATCCGCCGGGTCAACGTTGCCCTGGTTGTCATCCGGGTCAGGCTGGAAGGAGTCAACCAGGGTTCCAGTCAGGTCGCGGCTTGCGCCGGAAGACCAGTAACCGTAGAGGCTGTCGGTGGTTGTGTCAAAATTGCTGGCGGGGATGACCACGATGTACTCACCGGGGAGCAGGTCATCGAACAGGTAATAACCGCGGTCTGTGCCGATGGTTTCAGTGGAGGTGTAGGTAGTTGCCACCAGGCTGCCGGGCGCGCCGCCGACCACCGTATAGAGCCGAACTTCGACCCCATCCGGTACGCCAACTTCGCCGATGTTAATCGTGCCATCGTTATCGGTATCGAACCACAGGCGGTTGCC
>DYPU01000124.1 GCA_020719725.1 Anaerolinea sp.
ATAGACTGGTTGAAAAACAGACAAACCGGCTGTCTCGTTTTAGTAAAATAAAAATAAGGCACAAAAATCATTCTAACAACCCCAAATGACTTTGTCAACGGATAACCATCAGGGGATAAACATGCCGAATGTACTTTGTGATTCATTTGTCTGGCGGATATAATGATACGGTAGGCTACGCAGCGTTTATGGTGTCACAAGCCTAGTTGTTCACCTTTCATGCCATCCACCCTAACAGGAGAAAAATAAAATGTCTGAAACAATCAAACGCGCCCATAATTTCAACGCTGGCCCAGCCGGGCTGCCGTTGGAAGTCATGCTCCAGGCTCAGTCCGAATTGTTGGACTATAAAGGCACGGGCATGTCTATCATTGAAATGAGTCATCGTTCGAAAGAGTTCGAAGCGATGATTAACGAAGCAGAAGCGGATATGCGCGAACTGCTCAATATTCCGGCCAATTATAAAGTCATGTTTATGCAAGGTGGCGCAAGCCTGCAATTTGCTATGGTTCCAATGAACCTGCGCCCGGCTGGCGCTTCTGCCGACTATATTGTGACCGGTGTCTGGAGCAAAAAAGCCGTTCAGGAAGCTCAGAAACTCGGCCCAGTTCATGTTGCTGCTGATCTAAAAGCCAGCAACTACAATGCTGCCCCTGAGAACCTCGACCTCGACCCCAACGCAGCCTATCTGTATTACTGTTCCAACGAGACCATTCACGGCGTGGAATTTTTTCAGGAACCAGTTGCTCCAGCCGGCGTCCCGCTGATTTGCGATACATCCTCAGACTTTATGAGTCGCCCGTTGGATGTCAGCAAATATGCGTATTTGTATGCTGGCGCACAGAAAAACGTTGGCCCGGCGGGGGTGGTGATTGGTATTTTGCGCGAAGACATGCTGGAACGCGTTCCGGCCAACCTGCCAGTGATGCTCGACTACAAAGTTCAAGCCGATGAAAAATCACTGTATAACACTCCACCCTGTTTCTCAATCTACATGGTTGGTCTGGTGATGAAGTGGATTAAGAAAATGGGCGGACTGGCTGGCATCGAGGCCCGCAACACAGCCAAAGCCAACTTAATCTACAATGCCATCGACAACAGCGGCGGGTTCTATAAAGGCCACGCTCAACCGGCGGCCCGCTCCCGCATGAATGTCACCTTCCGCCTGCCGAGCGAAGAATTGGAAGATACGTTTGCCAAAGAAGCCAAAAAACTGAACATGATTGGTCTCAAGGGCCATCGTTCTGTCGGCGGCTTACGCGCTTCCATTTACAACGCCGTTGAACTCTCAGACCTGGAAGTCTTGGTTGGGTTTATGAAAGAATTTCAGCAGAAAAACGGCTAAAACAACCATCACAAAAAAGCAGGAGACTCGCGCGAGTCTCCTGCTTTTTTGTATCAACTGTTCACTATCCCCGCCTCCCTGTATAATAAGCCGCATGACCGACGATCTGAATTTCTTCTTTCCCGAACTGTCCGAAGACAGCACAGACATCCCCCTGCCTGCTGCCGAAATGCGTTTTCTAGAGCTACGCGCCGAACCAGTGATTGATGACGGGCCACTCCGCATCCGCGTCTATGTAGAAGTAACCCCCTTTCAAAAACGGCCCTTCATCGAAGTCGTCCTCAGCGACGCAAACGGCAACGAAATTGCCACAGCCAGTGTCATCGAACCCATGCAGCGTAAAAATGTCTTCACCATGCACCTGCGCAGCCCACAACAAAGCGGAAAATTTGGTCTGGCGGCCCGCCTGTACTACCCCTCCAACGCCGATGACCCCACCAACCGCGAAGGCCTTACCACGCTCGAAGCCGATCAGGCCAAGACCGAATTTGTGGTGGAAACAAAATAAACTGTATGGTGATACAGGTTCAGCCTCATAGGATTTTGACATTTTTCCTGTTGACCTGGCTGCTCACGGCCTGCGTACCGGCTGTCAGCCCAACCGCCACCCTTCAGCCTGCCCGCCGCATAACAGAAACTGTCCAACCTGCCAGCCCCACGCCCGCCCCGCCCCAAACAGCCACCCCCAGCCTTCAGCCGACTGAATTGGCGCTTACGCCTTTGCTTTGCTCACCACTAGCCGTTCAGGCGCTCGAAAATATCGCCGAAATCATCACGCAGCCTTATCTCGCGCCCCGGCAATTGGACGATGGAACCTATAAAGACGACGCTCATCATGGCCTGGACCTGGGCTACTACACCCGCGCCGGAATCAACTTTACCGGCACACCCGTTTTAGCGGCAACCCAAGGTACTATCGCCGCAATCATCCTCAACCGCCCTCCCTACGGCAACGCCATTCTGATCGAAACGCCCTTCGCGCAAATCCCGGCCCATCTCATTAGCGCTCAAAACATCCCTGCCGGATACTCACTCTACAGCCTGTACGCCCACCTGCAAAACCTATCCCCCCTGCAACTTGGACAAACAATCGCCTGCGGTCAGCAAATTGCTGAAACCGGGCTAACCGGCTTCACCGGCGGCCCCCACCTACATTTTGAAACTCGCTGGGGCCCACCCGGTCAGGTCTTCAACTCGATGGCTTACTACCAGGCCGATACCAGCGCTGAAGAACGCGCCAATTACATCTCCTGGCGCATGAGCGGGACTTTTCGGCTATTCGACCCAATGATTCTGTTATCTCAACCAGGCCAAAACTAGGGTATAACGGTTGAAAGCCCACCCCAAGACAACCACTATGGCCCCTAAACCGCCTCTTCTCTTTGCCGCCTGCTGCCTGCTGCTTTCAATCGCCCTTTTTGCGTGCGCCAGCCCCTCAGAAACACCCGCCCCTGAGGCCCTACCCGCAACATCTGCCGCAAGCCCAGCTTTCGCGGCCACCACAACCGCCCCAACCATTACCCGCGCGCCCAGCCCCACCCATACCGCTACCGCCACCCCACTGCCCCCCGACGCCATCTCAACTTTCTTTTTGGGCCTCGAAGACAATGGCTACAGCCACCTGTTTCTCTATGCTCCCGGCACACTCAACCCCACCCGCCTGACCAACGGCCCCTGGAACGACACATCGCCCGCCCTTAGCCCAGATGGAAAAACCCTGGCTTTTGCTTCAGACCGCAACGAATATTGGGACATCTACCTACTCAACCTCACCAACGGCCAGGTTAACCGTCTGACAGACAGCCCAGCCTACGACTCATCCCCAAGCTGGTCGCCCGACGGGCAGTGGATTGTCTTCGACAGCTATCAGGATGACAACCTCGAAATTATCGTCGCATCCACCGTCAACGTCGGGCAAACCGTGCGGCTTACCGAAAACCCGGCCCAAGACCAGCACCCAGCCTGGGCTCCCGGCGGACGCCAAATTGTCTTCTCTTCCAACCGCTCCGGCGATTTTGAAATCTGGTCGGCCAATTTAGATACCCCCGGTGAAAGCCGTTTTCAAAACATTAGCCAGAGTAAAAATAACCACGAAACCCACCCCGTCTGGTCTTTGGATGGCTCGCGCCTGGCCTGGGACTCTGCCAGCGCTGACCAATCCCAAACAATCTACATTTGGGATAGCGCCTCGCCCCAAACCCCGGCCCAACCCATCGGCATTGGCAGCCAACCAGCCTGGAACCAGGCCGGAGACCAGGTCGCCGCCCAAATTTCCGAACCCAATCAAGCCTATCTGGTGGCCTACACCCTTAGCGGCCTCGCCAGCCTGCCACCAGCCCCCATCGCCGCCATTAACGGCCTCACCTGGCGCAGCCTGCCCATCAGCGCCATTCCAACCACCTTTCAAAAGAACACGAACCTGACCCCCAGCCCACTCTACCAGACCTCCCAGGCTGAAAGCCTGCCCGTAAACCGCGCCGCCATCGTCAAGATAGAGAACATCACCGCCCCCAGCCCTTACCTACACGATGCCGTTGACGAAGCCTTCAACGCCCTACGCACCCGCGCCATTCTCGAAACCGGCTGGGATGTGCTCGCCAACCTGGAAAACGCCCACACCCCTTTAACCACCAGCCTAGACCCTGGACGCGGCGACTCGTGGCTCTACACCGGGCGCGCCTTTGGCCTGAACCCCCTGCCCCTCAATGCCGGATGGATGTACCTGACCCGCGAAGACTTCAACGGCCAAACCTACTGGCGCATCTACCTGCGCCCCCAGGCCCAAGACGGCTCACAAGGCCAACCCCTACGCAGCCACCCCTGGGACTTAAATGCCCGCTACACCCTCAACCCGCTGGCTTACGAGCAGGGCGGAGCCGCCCTGACGAGCATTCCCCCCGGCTACTGGGTCGACTTCACCCGCCTGGCCCGCGCCTACGACTGGCAGCGCCAGCCCGCCCAAACCAACTGGCGCACCTACTTCAAAGGCGCCCTTTTCAATGAATTCGTCATCCCAGGCAGCCTGTCCTGGCGTGCCGCCATGCTCGAAATCTACCCTGCCGACATTCTGATCACTCCCACTGTCGTCATCCCGCCCACCCGCACCCCCACTCCCAGCCCCACCGGCTACCGCTACAAAACCCCCACCCCCACCCCCAGCAACTAGTAAGTGGGTGCCGTTACTTGTATATATATCTGAATATCCACCCCCACCACCCCCATATCTACAATCAGATGTACTTATACAAGCTTGACCCCCTCCATAATATGCACTTGCAACTCCAGACGATGAATTTCCATTTATACCTCCACAACCAACCACAACAGTTAAAGCTTGACCAGGCGTGACAGCAATTGTGCCAGTTGTATATCCTCCACCACCACCGTCAAATCCATATGACCACCCTCCAAAGTATCCAGCTCCACCTCCCGCTCCCCACATTTTCACTGTAATTGAGGTAACTCCAGCAGGTACAGTATAGGTTTGGTTTGCACCTGTGCAGGTATAGACAGCTTTTGAATATGTACTACTGTTTTTAAGGTATGCGCCAGATCCGCTCGTTTCATCTAAATGCCATAATCCTACCGTCCCACTATCTACTAATAATTGGCCCGACGTGAGTTTTTGAGATCCAGTTCCTTCAATCTTTGTGTTTGTATCAGTCGAAAGGGAAGTGAGACGCACAATAACGATACCCGCTCCACCCGCTCCACCCGTATTATTCCCATTATAATGAGCTCCACCCCCCCCACCACCACCAGTATTAACTCCACCATTTCCTCCTGGGGTATTTGCCCAGCAGTTTGTGCAGCCCCCACCACCGGGGGAACCTGGGTTCAGGCCAGACCCACCGTGGGTAGTGCCAACACC
>DYPU01000125.1 GCA_020719725.1 Anaerolinea sp.
CGGTGGGCATTTCTAATTGTCGTTGATGGGTAATTGTAGTTGTCGTTAACCGGTTATTGCGTTAGACCGACTAAGGCGCGGGCGGGCAGGCTTCCAGATGCAGGTATTGCTGGCATTCTTCGGCGGTCAGCGAGCGGATGGTGCGTTCGCGCGCTGTGGCAATCAGGTCTTTCAGTTGGGTGAAGTAGACCCGCACGGTTCCATCCCAACTGGCAGCGGATAAGTAAAAACCATCCGGGCTGAAGGTTACATCACTCACGGCGGCGGTGTGACCGGGATAGGTGGCAAGCAGCTGCCCCTGGTTTGCGCCGGGTGTTACATCCCATAGTTTGGCTGTGTAATCAAGGCTTGCGGTGGCTAGGCGGCTTCCATCCGGGCTATAAGCCAGCGTCCAGATACTATCGGAATGACCCCGCAAAATAAAGGCTGGTTGCGCTTGGGGCTGCATCTCCGAAACATCCCAAACCCTGGCAGTATTGTCAGAATACCCGCCCGCTAATTGCTTACCATTCGGGCTAAAATCCACCGTCCAGACGGCAAGGTTTCCATCCAACCCCTCGCCCAGAGAAAACAAGGGTTCGCCACTCGTGACATCCCACAACTCAATTTTTCCACTGCCTTGCAGGGGCATAAAACTGGCGGTAGCCAGAGTTTTCCCGTCTGGGCTGAACTTAACATCGTAGGCATATGCGCCTTCTTCCAGGTTTATCGTTTGGAGCAGTTGCCGTGAGGCGAAATCCCAAACCTTGAGGTTTCCTTCCCGCCCGGCTGTAGCGAGCAGGTTCCCCTGGCGGTTGAAGGCGAATTTGAGCACAACCCCATTATGAACATTGATGACTTCGGAGGGGGATTCCGAATCGGATTCCCATACTCTGAAGCCGCCATCCGCAGCCGAGACGAGATATTTTCCATCCGGGCTGAATGCCAGAGAACAGCAAATGCGATATTCCTGGATGTTGCGGAGGAGCGTACCGCTGACGGTATCGTATATCCGGATTTCGCCGTAGTCGCTGGCTGAACTGGTGGAGAGTACCGCCAACCGCTTCCCATCTGCGCTGTAGGCAGACCGGGCGACTCGCAGCCCCGCGGAGACGGTGAAAACCTGTTTTTCGCCGCGCGGAACCATTTCCCAGATCTTAAAGGAGCCGTCTGCGGCGGTTGCGGCAAACAGGCGGTCATCGGGGCTGAGGCTACCAAAAAAAATAGGGTATTCGCCGCTAGGGAACGCTTCCAACTTTTGCCAGTTTGCCACATCCCAGGTTTCAATTTGCTGGATAACGCCGCTGATTACTGCCCGGGTTCCGTCTGATGTGATGGATGTATAGACCGAACCGCCGCCCAGGCTGAACTCTTTCCGTAAGGTTTCCTGGGCTTCGCCCGAAGATAAATCCCAGAAGGAAACCTCCCCGCAGGCGCTGGATACCACCAACTGGTTTGCGTCTTTCCCGAAACCCATCGTGTAGCCGCAGTCTGCCGGACCAGCAGAGAAGGAGAGTTGTTGTTCGCCTGTATTCCCATCCAAAACCTGGACGATGCCGCCCCTGGAGATGGCTGCCAGCCGGGAGCCATCTCGGCTGAAATCAGCCCAATCTATTGGGTCAGCGGAACTCGGAGTTTGGAAGAGGCTTTTCCCGGTGGCAGTATCCCAAACGCTCACGGTCGTCA
Source organism: Anaerolinea sp. (assembly GCA_020719725.1). Lineage (GTDB taxonomy): Bacteria > Chloroflexota > Anaerolineae > Anaerolineales > Villigracilaceae > UBA8950. Next base: position 1,666 of record DYPU01000125.1, read on the forward strand.
GGTCGGTCGTTAACAGGCGGGTTGTCTCCAGGTTGAATAGGGCGTTCATCAATCCCTCTACCGGTATGGACAGGGCAGAGAGAAATTCACCGGTCTCGGCGTCCCAGCGTTCGAGCTGCCCGTTATAGCTGTAAGTGATTAGTTGTGACTTGTCTGGGGTATAGCGAATGAGCCCCCACGCATCGGAGGTCTCAAGACTGAACAGGATTTCCCCGCTGTAAGCATCGCGCACCTGGGGCTGGCTCTCCGCCAGGTACAGGGCAATGTGTTGAGAATCCGGGCTAAAGTCCCAATTTTGTACGCTTTCCTCCGCCGGGATGATTTGAATAAGGTGCGAGGCCGCCATACTGCGGCGCAAGGCGTTCTCGGCTTCGCTGGAATAATAGCTGGAAAGACCTTCCAGCGCCAGTAACAGGCTTCGTTCCGGTTCTCTATCCAGGTTGTTGATGGCGGCGGCGGCGAGTTCGCGCGAGATGGACAGGTTTCTCTCCCTGTCGGCCTGGTCGCGCTCTTGAATGGCAAGCGCTTCGGCGGCTTGGGCTGTGCTGGCAATGGCTTCGTTCTGTTCCGCCAGCCTGGAATTGCGTACCCCGGCTCCCAGGGCTATGGAGCCAGCAATTACCGCCATGATCAGAGCAATTGCCAGGAAAATGGCGCTCTTCTTTAATCGTTTTGCCGATTGGGCTTGCAGTTCAGCTCGGCTGGCTTCGGTTTCTGCCAGTTTGCGGGCAGATTCCAATTCTCTTTGCTGGCGGAGGGTTTCTTCTGCCGCGTGACGGTTGCGCGCGGTGCGGCTTTCTTCGAGAAAGTCAAATTCTTGCCCAGTCAGGGCGACCTCGGCGTTTTCTGTCCAGCCGTCATACTGCGCCAGCCGCGCGCCTGTCAGCAGAAAACTGTCATCGCGCCTGGATGCAACCCAATCGGCGGCGGCGCTTGAAAGTTGTCTTTGCAGCCGAATCAGGGCGCGATTCTCCTCCAGCCACTCGCGCAGGCGTGCCCACTCGCGGATGATGGCTTCGTGCGCCACTTCGACGGTCGGGTTACGGGTCAGCGGGTCGCGGTTGAAGGAAAGCAAACGCGATTTTCCAAAGACATCCATGACCTTATTCATTGCGACTTGCTGGCTGCCCTGCAATGCTTCGATTTCTTCTCGCAGCGCGCGGCGGCGGGTATCTTCGGCGCCCTCTCCCAGGGTGACCAGGCGCAGGAACAACTGACGGGTGGCAAACTGTTCCGCCTCGCTCAGCCCTGTGTAGATCGCTTCGGCGCTGCGTCCCAGCGCGCCCAACGCGCCGCCGATTTCCTGGTAGGCTGAGTTGGTCAGGGTTCGGTTTTGTCGTTTTTCAAAGAGTTCCGAAAGGGCGTATTGCAACAGGGGCAGGGTACCCGGCTGATTGCCGACATCGTGAACAATGGTTGAAACCAGCCCTTGCTCCAGTTTGAGCCCCGCTTTTTGGACGGGGTTGACGACCGCTCTTTCCAACTCGTCGGGCGTGAGAGGCAGCACAAACTCGAAGCGCCGATTAACCAGTTCGCCAAAATCTACATAGCGCAGGGGCCTATCGGTGAAATCGGCGCGCAGGGTGATAATTACCCGCAAGCGGCTGCGCTCATCCAAAACGGCAGTGGCGAGGCTTTCGAGCAGCAGGGCGCGTTCGGCTTCATCTTCCACCAGGGTAAAAATTTCCTCGAACTGGTCAATCACCAGCACCAGCTCAACCTGGGGGTCCGCCGGTAAAATGCGCCGGACAGCGCGGAGCAGCCCGCGATTGCCGTCCTTGAGTTGGGAGATGAGATGTTCGGGCGGGTTGACAGCGATGCGTAAAAGACAGGCTTCCAATTCTTCAAAAGGATGTCTGCCGGGCATCATATCCACAATAAACCAGTTTTCCGAGCCGGGCAATCCGCCACGTCTGAGGGCGGGGAGCAAACCGGCGCGAACCACCGACGATTTGCCGCTGCCGCTGGGGCCGATCACAGCCAGGAAATCTTTTAATTCGCCGCTTTCACCCAGGCGCGAAAGTAATTGCTGAACGAGGGTCTCGCGCCCAAAGAAGTTTTCGGCATCTGCCTCGCCGAAGGCCTGCAAACCCTTGAATGGGTTGGAGGGGAGAAAGTTGGCTTCATCTTCCGGGTGCGAGACTGTAATCGGTGGCAGATCCAAAGCGCCGCTGACCGCCTGCCGAAAATCTCTAAAGAAAGCCAGGATGTCTTCGTAACGATCCTCCGGTTTCTTGGCTGTTGCGCGTGCGATGACCGCATCCAATTGCCAGGGCAGCCCTGCGCGCTGTGCCGCAAGCGGAGGGGTGGGCGTATTCATGTGCTGTTGAATCAGATCGAAGGGTGTTGGACCGGCAAAGGGCAAAGCGCCAGAAAGCATTTCGTATAACAAAACGCCAAGGCAGTAAATATCGCTTTGTGGGCTAACGGTAGGGGAGTAAAACTGTTCCGGTGCCATGTATTGCGGCGTGCCGAGCAGTTGATCGACCTGGGTTTGATTTTCCGGGTCGGGATCATTGATGTTTTTGGCAATACCGAAATCGGCCAGGTAGGCGTTGTTATCTTCGTCCAGTAGGATGTTGGCGGGTTTTAGGTCACGGTGAATCACGCCGATACGATGCGCAGCGTTGAGCGCCGAACAGGTTTGCTCAAAGACACGAGTAGTAGATTCCAACGAGATGGGGCCTTGCGCAAGCAGGCTTTGCAGATTCCCACCGCGCAGCAGGCGCATAATCAAGTAGGCTACGCCCGGTTCGCGCCAGTAATCATACAGCGGGACGATGTGCGGGTGTTCAAGCCGCGCCACAAGCTGAGCTTCGGCCTCGAAGCGGCGGACAAATTCGGGGTGATTGGCGTAAGCCGGCAGGATTATCTTGATGGCAACTTCGCGCTCTACGTTGGGTTGAATGGCGCGATATACCGAACCCATACCGCCTTTGCCAATTCGTTCGGCGAGGGCATACCCGTGAATGGAGCGCCCGCTCAGGTCATTGCTGCCAATTTCTTCCATCGAAGGTGGCGGGGTGAGCCGGGCCGGTTCGTTGGCGTCCAGTTGAATGGCGCGGGCGCGGCGCACAAACTCTGCGCGTTCGCCGAGCGGAATCGAAAGCACCATTGCCAGGCGTTCCGCAATTTGGACGGAAGGGCGCAGGTTATCGCTTTCGATTTTTCGCAGGGTGATGGCGGCGCAGCCTACCCTTCTCGCCAATTCTTCCTGGGTCAGGTCTAATTCCCGCCTGCGCTGGCGGACAAAACTGCCAAATGAGATTTCTTTTGCCATACAGCCTCCGTTCATAATCTCAGAATCAGTATAACTTGAAGAATATCGCCAGTTCAAGCGGTTTTAGGGTTTGTATCGTTTTTTGTATCAGTTGGGTTATGGGGCAGTTTCGGTACAATGGCCTGCATGGAAAGCACGCTCACATCCACGTCCGGCGTTGTCGGGGCGGCGCACAGGCTGCGAACAAATAAAACTAGTGGGTCGGTTGGCGTGAGCGTATCCATAATCAAAGAGGAGCGGTAGAATA
>DYPU01000126.1 GCA_020719725.1 Anaerolinea sp.
CCTCAGTCTTCGGCGCTCTGTGCATCCCAGCTCCCCGGTCCTGTGTCAAAATCTTAAGCGCAACAGGCTCCTAGATCAATCTCGTATACATTTCCTCCGTTTGTTTTTACAAGGTTTGTACCACGAAGCTCCAACCTTACTTTGCGACCGCTAAAAAGTAAACGGATTTTTTTATAGGAAACCACCGCGATGACGCATGCAAGAACGAGTCCGAGGACAATACCGATGAAGATCATGAAACCATCGAAGGTTTGCAGAACAAGGCTTATTCCCACAGGGACACCAAAAAGGACTAGTAAAAAAAGAAAGGTTGGTACCAGGACCGCCCCAGCGGCGCCTTGTTTTTGACATCGACATAAAGATGTGGAGTTTGCATAACTCAATTATGGTACAAGGAAAACCTTTTTTCAAAAGGCCACCCTTCCTTCCCTAAGTTTAATTTCCCTCTCGCAGAGGCGGCGGATGTCTTCTGAGTGGTGGGTGACAAACAGGGTGGTGACGCCAGTAGCCCGCTGGATGCGCTGCATGTCTTCGCCGAGTTGCAGCCTGAGTTCTTCATCCACAGCGCTGAAGGGTTCGTCCAGAATCAGCAAACCTGGTTGGCGGGCGAGGGCGCGGGCGAGGGCCACCCTTTGTTGCTGGCCGCCGGAAAGCTCGCGTGGAAATTGTCCGGCGTGGGCGGCCATGCCTACCATTTCGAGGAGTTCCAGAGCGCGTTTCTTGTCGGGGTCGGCGAACAAAACATTCCCGAGGGCGCTCAGGTGCGGAAAGAGGGCGTAGTTTTGGAAGACGAACCCGACGTGCCTTTTCTGGGGCGGCAGAAAGGTTTTCCGCCAACTGTCGAACCATAGGATACCCAGATTTTCTATATGGCCTTCGTCGGGCTTTTCCAGACCCGCCAAGCAACGGAGCAGGGTTGTTTTACCGCTGCCGCTCGGTCCCGACACTCCAACAAAGGTACCTTGTTTAATGGTAAGATCGACGCTCAGAATAAAATCGCGGCCCTTGTGGCTGCGGTGCGTTTTCTTGAGCATGAATTGGAGCATTACGTGTCCCTCCGGTTCTGGCGCTTTTGAAACAGCGTCAGCGCAAAGATGGCGACAAAGTTCAAAGCCACCATCACGGCGGCATAGGCGTGCGCTGTGCTAAAATCCAGGGCTTCAACCCTCTCCAAAAGGGCAATGGATAAAACACGGGTTTCTCCCGGGATGCTGCCGCCCACCATCAGCACAACACCGAACTCGCCCATGGTGTGCGCAAAGGTCGTGACCGCCCCGGCAAAGAGAGCGCCTTTCATGTTCGGAAGAGCTACCAAGAAAAAAGTTTGAAGCCGCGATTTTCCCAAAGTCGCCGAGGCGTCGAGCCAGCTGGGATCAAGAGCCTCAACCCCGGCTTTCAAAGCACGTACCATAAACGGCAGGTTGGTGACGCAGGCCGCAAGCAGGATGCCAGGAAAGGTGAAAACAAGCCGTAAACCCAAAGCTTGGTCCAACCATCCACCCAGCGGAGAGTTAGGGCTGAGCGCCACCAACAGGTAAAATCCTAACACCGTGGGCGGCAGAACCAGCGGCAATGTGGCCGCACTTTCCACAAGGGGGGCCAGCGGATTCAGGGTGCGGCCCAGCCACCACGCGAGCGGGAGCACCGTTGCAAGGAGGATGAGAGTTACCAAGACGGCAAGAAGCGCCGAAAGCCCGAGTGGCCCCCAATCCATCAGGGTTCCTTATAACCGTATTTTGCAAAAACAGCTTTAGCTTCTGGGCTCAATAAAAAGTCGGCAAAGGCGCAGGCGGCTTCAGGGTGGACCGTGCTTTTCAAGACCACAAAACCTTGCAGGATGGGCGTATAAGTCGAATCGGGAACGGCGACCCAATGGACGCCCTCCGTACTCCGGGGGGCTAATTCGGGGCTATACAGGGCCGACTTGTTGATAAAGCCTACGTCGGCTGCCGTTTGGGTAAGCTGAACAGTTTGGGCAATGGACTGGGCCTGGACAATTTTGGGTTGGACAGAAGCTAAAAACCCTAATGCGGAAATGGCCTCCATTGTAGCCCGTCCGTAAGGAGCCGTCTCCGGGTTGGCAAGGGCGACTTTCACCACGGCCGGAGTTTTGAGCACGTTCAGGTCCCAACCTGCAGGAAAGTTCTTTGTGGTCCACAGAATTAGTAGTCCGCGGGTGTAGGCTCGGGCGGGTTCGGCCGCCAGACCGTCGCGGAAAAAAGCTTCGGCAAAACCCATATCGGCCGCTAGAAAAAGATCGGCAGGGGCGCCGTTGCGGATTTGTGTGCTCAGCGCTCCACTCGCGCCGAAAACGGGTTCCAAAGTAATGTTGGGGTGTTTTTGGGCAAAGGCGGCAGCCAGGTCCGCGAAAACCGGCTGGACATTCGCTGCTGTTGGAACTCGAAGGGTGACGGTCACCGTTTTCTCGGAATTTCCGTTTGCAAACACCTGTAGTGTCAGCGTCGTCAAAACTCCGCACATAATAATGTATTTCATTTAATCCTCCTGGAAGAGAAAATATAAGAGAAGGTGTGTTATGTCAAGTTATACACAGTTATGTTGACTTTTGTAGGGTTCCACATCGCTTGAGATCGTACCCGCCCAGGGCTTCCAGCTCCGCTTTGAACTCCGGTGCGGATAAAGCCCGGACCAGAGCCTGGACTTCCGGGGTTTCTTTGTAGTCGCTGAGGACGGCGAGATCGTAATCTTCCCACTCTAAAAAGAGAAAATCGACCCCGGAGACTTGGAGGGCGGCCTTTTCGTTGCCCAACCCGAAATCCGCTTTTCCTTGCGCTACCGCCGCCGCCGCCGCTAGGTGGGTGGAGGCTGTGTTCTGGTAGCCGGAAACACGGGTATGCATTCGCCCGGAAAGAGCGATGCGCTGGTCCAAAAGCACCCTCATGCCGCTGCCGGGTTCGCGGTTGATAAGAGTTAGGTCGCTTCGTGTCAACGTTTCCCAGCCGGCGACTTTTTTCGGGTTCCCTTTCTGCACATACCAACCCACGCGCCGGCGTGCAATATGGTAGAGATGAACCGGACGCCCCGGCAGTATGTGGGGAAGAAAGGGGAGGTTGTATGTATTTGTGCCGGCGTCCCATAGGTGCAGTGAAGCGGCTGTAACCTGTCCTTGGTAGAGGGCAAAGGCTCCATTGTAGCTACCTAAATGGCTTCTGAGAGGGTAGAACTCGGGGTGGAGTTGTCGGATATGCTGGGTCAGAATGTCCAGCGCCGCGTCTTGACCGCAAATCACAAAGGCTCCGAGTGGAAAAGAAGGGGAGGAAACGGGCTGGACATAGGATGCATCCAGGGGGCCCGGACGGCTTCGGCGGATATAACGGTCCACATCCCCGCTGTCGACTCGTACTTTTTTTCCCACTCGGTAGCCTGGCAATTCACCGCGTTTTATCAGTTCGTAAACCGTCGCCTTGGCAATTTTCAGCTTGGCCGCGACTTGGTCGGGCGTGAGCGCTTCCCCTGTTTCCATGTTCATATTGTATACCCGAGGTTATAACAGTGCAAGATAGGTTTAAACAGGGTATAACTTGACATAAACGATTGAAACACTATATAAATGGTGATCACAGAGCTTGAAATCTTTGAAGGAGTGGGCATGACAGTTACTTTTGAACCCATTGGAACACTTTTTACGCCTTTTTCTGCGGCGGAAGGCATGCCCATCCAACCCTCCGGAGCGCGGGGTGTGGAGGGTAAGATTGTCCTGAACGAAGAGCTGCAAGATGGGCTCATGGATCTGGAAGGTTTTTCGCACGTTTGGGTGATTTACCATCTGCACGGTGTCATTGGCGGAAAATTGAAGGTGACCCCCTTTTTGGATTCCAAACCCCACGGGATTTTTGCCACACGTTCACCTGCAAGGCCAAACCCTATCGGCCTTAGCCTTTTCCGCGTGCTAGGAGTCTCTGGGCGTGAGGTTCACTTGTCCGATGTCGATGTCCTGGATGGGACACCGGTTTTGGATATCAAGCCCTTTGTGGCTGACTTTGATACTGCAGATAACGCCCGGTTCGGGTGGTTTGAAGGAAAAAGCCACGCAGCTTCCAGCGTTGTGTCGGATAACCGATTTGTAGAAAGGAGGATTCCATGAGAATCAGCGCAAAGAATCAGTTGAAGGGCACCATCACCGCGGTGCATCCGGGCTCCGTCAACGCCGAGGTGGTCATTGAACTGCCCTGCGGCCAGGAACTCACAGCCATTGTCACCATGGGTTCGGTGGAATCTTTGGAACTTAATCCCGGTATGGAGGCTGTCGGCATTATCAAGGCCAGCCACGTGATCGTAGGGGTGGAGTAGGAATAGGCGTTTTTATTCTGTAATTTCCGCCTTTTTCAAGTAACCCTCGAACAACCAGCCATACCTTGGTCCGCTATCGTACCATCCATAGACAGTTAGGCAGTAATGCCAAAAACCCGAAATTCCATTGATATTGTCTTCAACGGTCGTTCGCGCCAAGGAGATGACTTGATGGCCAGGTGGCAACACTTCCACCGGAGATTCGCCACCGAAGACTATTCCTTTATAATAGTCAAAATCTCGACCTGGACCTTTTCTAATGCGAAGCGGATCCGTTACCTCTAGTACTTCCAAGCCTGTCGTAACGACTTCAAAACCTTCGATGGTTCTTGATGTTCCCACCGGCAAGTTTCTGCCGCGGTCGGCAAAATCCAAATTATCGAAACTTTTGATTGTGGGATGCGTAAAAATCTCATCAGTAAAAAGGGAGTCTTCGACTTGAACACGTTTGAAAACAGCAGGGTTTTCCGGAAGAAAAGCATATCCGATGGGCACGGAATATTCTTCTCTAAGGATTAGTTCCTGATCAGTCAATTCATAAGTTCCTTCGGCATACTCTCCTCCAGTTTCGCCAGAGTAGGCGATATAATAGGATTTATCCTTATAGAGCCAAATATTGATTCCATACAACCGGTTTTCCGACCCTAATATCATGAAGATTTCCTCATCGGGTATGACCGTTTGTTCTATTCTGTCCTTACGAGGTTGGCAGGTTAAAAGGCTAAAACAAGACAAAAACATTAGGACTATTTTTTTAAGCATATCAATATCCTTAAGAGCCTGTTGCGCTTGAGACCGCAGGAATTTACATGAGGTTGAACTGTGT
>DYPU01000127.1 GCA_020719725.1 Anaerolinea sp.
CTGGAAGAGACAGCCCGAATGGCAGTGCGCCCACCGATTTTGCTCATCACCGCTTATGGGGATATTGACATGGCGGTGGACGCAATGAAAAATGGCGCTCACGATTTTCTGCAAAAGCCCATTCAATTGGCGCGCCTGGAAGAATCGATTAAACGCGCAGTTGAAGTGGTGGCAATGCGCCGCGAGTTGGTTCACCTACGCAACGCCCAACGGCACGGACAGGACTTTGTGATTGGCTCCAGTCTCGAAATGAAGATTTTACTGGAACAAGCGCGGCGCGCGGCTGGGGCTGCGGTCTCAGTGCTGGTTACGGGCGAAACCGGCAGCGGAAAAGAAGTGCTGGCGCATTACATTCACGATAACGGGCCGCGCATCGACAAGCCTTTCATCGCCATCAATTGCGCCGCCATTCAACCAACCATGCTCGAAGCCGAATTGTTTGGCTACGAAGCCGGAGCCTTCACCGGGGCCGAAAAACGCAAACCCGGCCTACTAGAGGTCGCCGACGGCGGCATCCTGTTTTTGGACGAAATCGCTTCAATGCCGCTCGATATACAGGCCAAGCTGCTAAGAGTGCTGGAAGAACGCGCCTTCCGGCGCGTGGGAGGAACTACCCTGATAAAAATCGACGTGCAAGTGCTGGCAGCATCCAATCGCCCGCTCAATAAGATGATCAGCGAAGGACTTTTCCGCGAAGATTTATATTATCGGCTAAAAGTGGTCGATTTGCACATTCCACCCCTACGCGAAAGAGCCGGAGATATTTTGGAGTTGGCCGGGTTCTTTGTGCGCCAAAACAATGCCCGCATGGGGTTAAATATCACAGACATCACCCCGCGGGCGGTGGAAGCACTGCGGGCCTATGCCTGGCCGGGAAATGCGCGTGAATTGCGTAATGCTATGGAACGCGCCATGTTGTTTTGCGATGACCCAGCTATAGATGTAATGCATTTGCCTTCAGATGTGATTAATAAGCGCTAACGCCCCCGCAAGAACGAGATAAACGCGCCAAAACCGCCAATCAACGTGAGCAGCGTGATTACCAGGCCCATTGGCACACCTGCTTGGCTGGCTGCCTCGGTTTCATAGGTGGGAACCGATAAGGCCGCTGGCGCGGTAAACGTTGGCAGGCGGGTGGGCGTATATTGCGGCTGGTATTCGGCCAACAGCGTGGGATCGAAAGTTGGGGTGGTGGCCGGGGTGGGAGTTGGCGGCGGTTCGACAATCCCCAAAACAGCGCCAGGTGGCCCCAGTGAAACCAACGGCGCATAAACCCAGCCAACATTGCCGGTCACGCCAGGGTAAACTACCTGAATCCAATCTCCGCCGGGCGATCGGCCAATGGCTGGCGCAACCTGTTGCGAAATCAAAACCCCAATGGCCGGATACCAGTAAGAACTCGGCCCGGAACGTACATTGATCTGATCGGAGTAGGTTACAGTAATAAATGCTCCGGCTGGCGTACCTGTAACAGTGGCAATCGAACCAGTTGGTTGCTGCGCTGAAACTTTCTGGATGGGTTGTACGTTAAGTAACAGCAATAATAAGACAGAGAAAACAACAAAAGCTAAAATTAGGCGCAACCGTAGGTACATCTTTCACCTGTTTCTCAAATTTTGATAAAGATGATTATAATCTAAACTATGGACAAGAAAATTTTTCACGGAACCGTTACCCCCAATGATTTTGCCGAAGCGTTGATGGCGCATTTTCACCGCGGAAATTTGCGTACACAGACCATTGGCGAACCTGAGAATATAAAGGTGCAAATCGCCAGCACCAGAAACGCTGTCAGCGGCGGCCAAACTGCCGTAACGGTTCACCTGCAAAAAGTGGAAGATGGCGTGATGGTTTCAGTTGGTCAACAAGCCTGGATGGGCGTCGCCGCCAGCCTCGGCCAATCTGCCCTTTCTGCGTTAATGAATCCCTGGAATTTGCTAGGCCGCCTGGATGATATCGCTCAGGACATTGAGAACTTGCAGCTAGGCGAAAATATTTGGAAAGTCATCGAGAAAGTGGGCGCTACGCATGGTGCCAGCCAACAGCTTTCGGAACGACTGCAACGTCTGACCTGCGAATATTGCGGAACAGCCAATAAAATCGGTCAGGGTTCATGCCTGGCCTGTGGCGCGCCTCTGGGAAAGCTACAACCTGTTACCTGCGCCAAATGCGGTTTTGTATTAAAGTCCAATGAAATAACCTGCCCACAATGCGGCTCGCCCATCATGAGATAAGGATATATTGCAATGATAGTGCCTTTTAAGGCCCTATCATTGCAATATATGGGGGAGAGTTGTAAAATAACAGAGCCAACTCACAGTTCATAAAAAATGTCGGGGAACATCAATGAGCATTACACTTGCAGATATTGAAAAACGAATAGAATCTCTTATTGAAGTCCATCTTGTAAAGTTTTTACCTGGAACATTCTGGCAAGATAAAATTGCCCATAGATTAACCGATGCTATTAAATCAAACCTTGCCACACATGGTTTAAATCACCCAATTCCGCATCATTTTGTATTGGTGGTTCATCCCATTGTTTTGGAGCAATGGCAAAAAGAGCCACGATTACTGGACGGACTAACCAAAATTTTTCGGCTTGCAACCAGCGAGGCGGGAGTTCAGTTTGAAATTGCCCCAACAATCACTTTAACCAGCAGCGAAACCATCGCACAAGATGAGATTGAGGTGCAAGTTGCCGATACGGGTGTGGCAGAAACTCAAAGCCAGGAAACAGCCACGCAAGAAGAAATTACATCCGCCAAAACAGCATTTCTAATCATCGGTGGCACCAAAGTGTTTACGCTTCAACAGGTTGTAACCAACATTGGGCGCAGACTTGATAACCACGTGGTGGTGGATGACCCGCGTGTTTCACGTTACCATTCCCAAATTCGGTATGTGCGCGGGCGTTTTGTTATTTTTGATTTGAATTCGACCGGCGGCACCTATGTGAATGGACAGCGCGCCAGCCAAAGTGTGCTTTATCCGGGAGATGTCATTTCTCTGGCTGGTTTACCGATTATCTTTGGGCAAGACATCCCCCCGCAAGGGCTCGGCAGTAGCGGTGAAACAGCGCCGCTTTCACCACAAAGCAGTGAGCGCAGCACAGCCACTTTAAAAACAATTCCAATAAAAGACGATAAAAAATAAACTCGATGAGTGCTCCTATTTTACTGGGCCTGCGTTTGCTTGCAGCCATCACGCTGTATGCTTTTCTGGGCTGGTCTCTCTATTTAATGTGGCGCACGCTGCAAGCTCAGATAGAGTACGTCTCCGCGCAACAAAAAGCATCCATCAAGTTAGGGTTATTTAACAGCGAGAACATTTTCGAATTTAGCGAAACAACCGAACTGTTTATTGGACGCGAACCAGAATGCGCCCTACAACTTGAAGATATAACCGTCTCGGCCCGCCACACCCACCTTTCCTTTCATCACGGGCACTGGTGGGCAGAAGATTGCGGCTCGAAAAATGGAACCCGACTAAACGAAAGCCTGCTAACCCTTGCCACGATTATCACAAACGGGGATACAATTACCTGTGGTAATACCACCATCAACGTTATACTGCCAGAATAAGGCATTTAAAGGAGAAAACATGAGCGAAACCCTGGCTTTTGCAGTCATTGGCGGGTCTGGTTTATATAGCATGGCCGGGCTAACCGACACAACCGAACAGCACGTCGATACCCCTTTTGGGAAGCCCAGTTCACCCATCATCACCGGCACACTAGAAGGCAAACGCGTCGCTTTTTTGGCCCGGCACGGCCTGGGACATACCATCACCCCCACCGAAGTCAATTACCGAGCCAATATTTACGCGCTAAAAAGCCTGGGCGCAAATCAAATCGTCAGCATTAGCGCTTGCGGCTCACTGCGTGAAGATTACGCCCCCGGTCACATCGTCATCCCCGACCAGATTTTTGACAATACAAAAGACCGTGTCCGCAGCTTTTTTGGTGAAGGACTGGTAGCGCATGTCGGCGTGGCAGATCCGTTTTGTAATCATCTTTCAAAAGCGGTTTTTGACTCAGCCAGAGTCAGCGGAGCCATCGTCCACCAAGGCGGAACACTCATCACAATCGAAGGGCCGCGGTTCTCCACCAAGGCCGAATCGCACGCCTATCGCAGTTGGGGCATGTCCATTATCGGGATGACCGCATCCCCCGAAGCCTTTCTGGCCCGCGAAGCCGAAATCTGTTACGCCACCATGGCTCATGTCACCGATTATGATGTCTGGCACGTCAGCGCCGAGCCTGTCACTGTTGAAATGGTCATTCAAACCCTCAACAAAAATACCGAAATCGCCCAAGAATCGCTTAGAGACCTGGCACGCAGCCTGACGCCCGAAACCAATTGCTCCTGCCACAGCGCCCTGGCAAGCGCCCTCATCACCAACCCCACCGCAATTCCCCCTGAAACACGCCAAAAACTAAGTTTATTGGTGAATAAATACCTAAAATAAGTGGAATTTCCTTGCGTTTCCCATATCTACCTCCCGCTCAAATCCAAAGCCGCCTGTCACAACTGGCGGCTATCTTTATATTGCTACTTGGCATCACCCTTAGCCTTGCCCCAGCCGTCAGAGAAAAAAGCTGGCAAGTCGAATACCGCTGGGATCATTGGAGTGGAATACTAATTTGGCTTATTCTGCTGTACTTTGCCCACCAGCAGATCGCGCGCCTGCTGCCAGATGCCGACCCCTACCTTTTACCGATCACAGCCCTATTAAGCGGATGGGGAATGCTCGAAATTTGGCGGCTGACCGCTGAATTTGGGCTACGCCAATCTCTCTGGCTTGCAGTTTGCTTCGGATTTTTTTTCCTGGGCTTGCGCAACCCCCAACTGCTGGCCTTTCTCAAGCGCTACAAATACATCTGGCTGACAAGTGGCCTGGCGCTAACCGCCCTAACCTTCATCTTGGGCGCTAACCCCGGCGGCAGCGGCCCACGCTTATGGCTGGGCTGCTGCGGAGTCTACTTTCAACCGTCGGAGCCACTTAAACTGCTGCTCGTCATCTATCTGGCGGCCTACTTTGCCGGACGAATGCCTATCAGCGGCAAGATTTTTCCGCTCATTTTACCAACTC
>DYPU01000034.1 GCA_020719725.1 Anaerolinea sp.
TGCAACCTGGGCTCTGATTGCCGAGACTCGCGTCCAACTTGTGGGTAATAGACAGTACTTAGAGAGAATGGAATGAGTATGAAGCAGAGACTATTGACCTGGGAAGAAGTGGATAAGCTGATTCGCCAGCTTTTACCGCAATTTCGGCGTGAATTTACAGCAATGGTGATGATTACGCGCGGCGGGATTATCCCCGGTGGGATGCTGGCCGAAGCGATGGGACTGACCCATATTTTGACGGCGGCTGTCGATTTTCCGTTTGAACAAGCCAACCAACAGCAAAAACTTATGGCCTGGCCGGAATTTATTCAATTTCCGGCAGATGATAAGCTGCGCGGGCATTCGGTATTGATTGTAGATGATGTTTGGGGGTCAGGACGAACGATTACTGCCGTAAAAAATAGGGTTTCGGCGGCGGGCGGTTTCCCTGAAACGTGTGTATTGCACTTTAACCCCTACCGCAGTTTATTTGGGACAGCGCGTCCAGAATATTTTGCCGATGTAATCGATGCTCATGTAGTTTACCCCTGGGAAATTGATCGGGGACAGGATTTAGCCCTTTTAGGACAATAAAATCGAGAATCTTTTAGCATTAAATGGCAGGATGAAATTAGAACCTTGCAGCAAAATTTGTCTTTTTCAGAGATTGAGATGCTTCTCTTAGCGCGGTGATGTTTTTGGGTGGCGGTGAAAGCCCGAAAAGTGATGCAAGCCTGGGGCTAGCGCAAAACCGGTAAACGGACGGTAAAAGTTGTACCTGCGCCTTGCGTCGATTCGACGCTGATTTTCCCACCATGATGTTCCACAATCCAATAGGCAATCGAAAGTCCCAGCCCAAACCCGCTCAATTTGGAGCGGGTGCGTGATTTTTCGCCCCGATAAAAGCGTTCGAAAATGTGTGGCAGGTCTTCGGGGGGAATGCCGGGGCCAGTATCCCGCACCCATAGCAGCACATCCTGTTCGGTTTTTGCCATGCTGACCGAGACTTCGCCGCCCGGCGGAGTGTAGTAGATGGCATTGGAAATCAGGTTAAGTAAAACCTGTTTCAGCCGGTCACGGTCGCCATTGACCAGCGCCTGATCAATTTCGGGCAGTTTGAGAGTCACTTTGTTTCCGGCCAGCACGCGCATTTCGTGAAAAACTTCCAGTAAGAGCGAATCAACTTCAACGGGAAGCAACTTGAGGGGAATTTTGCCCGATTCGGCTTGGGCCAACATCAGTAAATCGCCGACCATGCGCGTCAGGCGGTCGGCTTCGTCTCGGATCGAATCCAACGACTCGTCATCTGCGCCGAGTTTGCGAATAAGATCGGCATTGCCCTTAATGACTGTCAACGGGGTGCGCAGCTCGTGCGAAACATCTGCCAAAAAGCGTTGTTGGGCGCTAAATAATCTTTCTAGTTGTTCGAGAGAGCGGTTAAAAGCGCGGGTCAGGGTTCCGATTTCATCATCGGGCGGGCCGTCGTACGGAATCCGCCGAGAAAGATCGTCTGCGCGCGTAATTTGTTCTGCGGTATCGGTCGCAATTTCGAGCGGACGAAGAGCTTGACCCAGGCTAAACCAGGAGGCAGCCCCGGCCAGCATAATGGAAATCAGCGCCAAGACAAGCAGCGTGTAAAGCAAACTGCTGCGAACAGAATCGACCAGTTCCAGGTTGACTGCCGCCTGCAAAACACCCACCCGGCGGCTTTTTGCTACCAGCGGCACGGTGAGCACGCGCAAATGAACAGTATCAATATAGGTATTTTGGAAAATGGGGCTGAAAGCGGCTAAATCGGGCGGGTCGAGCGGCTCTTGCAAATTGAGGATGTTTTCGGTGGCGTTTTGTAACACACCCAGGCTATCCCAGTACTGAAGATAGACATTGGTCGTCAATTGCAAAGAGGGCAATTCCACCTGGCCCAAGCTGCCAATAGATTCGACCCGTGAATTGGTCAAAATATTATTGACAGTGCTGCGCAAGGTTTTATCAACCTCCTCAAACAGAACCGCACTGACAACAAGGTAAACCAGCACCCCAAAAATAAGCAGGATACCGCCGAATAAGGTGGAATATAAAAGGGTTAAGCGGGTGCGTAAAGACATTGGCGGGGCTTAGGGCGTTTCCCTTAGAACATAGCCAACCCCGCGCACGGTATGAATCAGGCGGGGCAGTTGCTCGTTTTCTTCCAACTTCTGGCGCAAATAGCGGATATAAACTTCGAGCACATTGCTTTCGCCGCCAAAATCGTAGCCCCAAACCCGTTCAAAAATAGTGGGGCGCTCTAAAACCTGGCGCGGATGGCGCAAAAAAAGTTCCAATAACTCAAACTCTTTGGCCGTCAGTTGAATCAGCTTGCCAGCGCGGATAACCTCGCGGGTACTGGTATCCAGGGTAAGATCGGCAAACTTGAAAACCTGCACCCGTTCTGGCTGGGTGCGACGCAACAGGGCGCGCACCCGCGCCGTCAATTCATCCAGGTTAAACGGCTTCACCATATAATCGTCCGCGCCAGCGTCCAACCCTTGCACGCGATCTTGAATGGTATCTTTGGCGGTCAGCATCAAAATTGGAATCGGCCCACCCAGCCGCAAACGGTGACAGACCTCCAGCCCATCCATACCCGGCAGCATCCAATCCAAAATAACCAGGTCGGGGTTATGGTCACGGGCAGCCATCAGCCCAGCGCGGCCATCACTGGCGGTTTCAACCAGATACCCATCATAAGCCAGCCCACGCAGCAACAACTTTAAAATAGCGGGGTCATCTTCAACGATCAAAATTCGCTCATTCATAGTTACTCCTGCTTAAATTATACTCAACTCTGGTAGAATTTCAGCCATGCCACTCCCGTTTACCAAAAGAGTCTTCGATTTCACCACATCGACCCTGGCTTTACTCGTTTTAACCCCGCTTTTAGCCGTATTGGCCGCATTGGTCGCCATCTTTCATGGCCGCCCAGTCTTATTTGGACAAATCCGGCCTGGTTTTAAGGGGAGACCTTTCCGCATTTACAAATTTCGCACGATGAGCAATGCCCGCGCCGCTGACGGGCAGCTGCTACCAGACGCAGACCGGCTAACGCCCCTGGGCCGGTTTCTTCGCGCGACCAGCCTGGATGAACTTCCAGAGCTTTTCAACGTACTGCGCGGCGAAATGTCTTTAGTGGGGCCGCGTCCGCTGCTGATGCAGTATCTTTCACGCTACTCTTCCGAACAAATGCGCCGCCACGACGCCTTACCCGGCATTACCGGCCTGGCTCAGGTAAATGGACGCAACGCCCTAAGCTGGAATGAAAAATTTGCGCTGGATGTTTGGTATGTTGACCACTGGTCCTTCTGGCTCGACATCAAAATCTTGTTCCAGACAATCTGGAAAGTATTCAAACGCGAGGGCATCTCCCAGCCAGGCCACGCCACTGCTGAAGAATTTACAGGAAACGAACCATGAAAAACGCCGAAATCATCGCTCAAACCGAAGCATACGTTAGAGAAGCGCTGGCAATTGGCGGTGCCGGGCATGATTGGTGGCACGTCTACCGCGTCTGGAAGAATGCGCTGCACATTGCCGAACAAGAAACAGTCGATTTGTTCGTCGTCGAATTGGCCGCTTTGCTACACGATATTGCCGATCACAAATTTCACGGCGGCGACGAAAGCATTGGCCCAAAAACTGCCCGCGCCTGGCTCGAAAGGCTGAAGGTGGAAGAAGCGATTATCCTGCATGTCACCGAAATCATCGCCAGCCTGTCGTTTAAGGGTGCCAAAGTTGCGACGCCGATGCGCACCCTGGAGGGAATGATTGTGCAAGACGCCGACCGGTTGGACGCAATCGGCGCAATTGGAATTGCGCGCGCCTTTGCCTACGGCGGCTCTAAGGGCCGTTTGTTGCACGACCCCAATGTGCCGATTGAGTATCACACTTCATTTGAAACTTATAAAAATAGCCCGGCCCCAACCATTAATCATTTTTACGAAAAACTATTGTTATTAAAAGACCGAATGAACACTGCCACCGGACGCACCCTGGCACAGGAACGCCATGCCTACATGGAAAACTTCCTGGCCCAGTTTTATGCCGAATGGGAAGGCAAAATTTAAACTAACGCAAGGTATCTTCTCAAAAAAAGGGTGAAGACCCTAAAGGTTTGCCTGGCTGGCAAAAAAACTGATTAAACAGCCAACTTTGCCAGCAAAATATCCGGTTTGGCAGAACACCTTTAGGACATGGATATTTGCCCCAAATTATTAAGAAGATACCTTTTTTGAGCCTTTAGCCTAACACAAGGCCGCCA
The DNA here is from genome assembly GCA_020719725.1 of Anaerolinea sp. Lineage (GTDB taxonomy): Bacteria > Chloroflexota > Anaerolineae > Anaerolineales > Villigracilaceae > UBA8950. Next base: position 4,274 of record DYPU01000034.1, read on the forward strand.
TAGGGAGGCAAATGCAGGCGCAAACCACTGTCCGTTTTTTCAATACCGCAGTCAGAACCAGTGGCGAAGCATTCACGCGCTTCGGAAAGCGCCAACATCACGGTGGCTGGCTTCTCAGAAGTATTTAAGACGACAACCAGCGAATCTGACCCTGTTACGCGCCGATAGATCAGCACTGAATCGTCGGCATGAATGGTTTCACGCCTGCCACGCCGCAGGGCTGGACGCTCGTGGCGTAATTGACCCAGGCCACGGTAATAGGCGTACAGGTCCTTGTCTTGCGCCGAAGAAGCCCAGGGCATCGGCAGGCGGGCTTCTTCGTGAATTGCGCGTCCATGCTGAACCATGTCACGCTCTTGCGAAAGGCCAATTTCGGTGCCGTAGTAGAGGATGGGCGCACCCACCAGCGTATACTGGCACAGCGCCGCCAGACGCAGTTTGCGTTTGTCGTTGCCCGCCACCCACAAGAAACGATTCATGTCGTGATTATCCAGAAAAGAGGGACGGCTGAAGGTTGCGGGGAAGAAGGCCTCGTGACGGGAGAGGAAATCGGCAAAGCGGCGTGCGTTCCAGCGGCCAAAGGCAAAGGTCTGGCGCATGGCTTCGAGCAGCATAAAGTCGAGTGAGCCGTCCATGCCACCCGCAAAGGTGATCTGCGAATCGGGTGGATCAACTGCTTCGCCAAATGTCCACGATTCAGGGTTGGTCGTCCGGGTGACACGTCGAAATTCGGCGTAGAAATCTGGGCTGGGGCCGATGCAATAATCGACGCGAAAGCCATCAACGCCAAATTCGAGCCAGTATTGGGCCGCGCCCAAGATGTGTTCACGCGCCTCACGGTTACGTAGGTTAATTTGGGGCAGGGTTTTGACGCCAAAGAAGGTTTTATAGTCGTGCGGCCAGGTTTTGAAGGTGTACCAGGGCCGATGAGGGCTAGACTGATCTTTTTGAGCTTCGATAAAGGTGGGGTGCTGGTTCGACCAGTGATTTGGGACAAAATCCATCAACAATTTCATGCCACGGGCGTGGGTTTCATCCAGTAGCTGGCGAAAATCTTCTTTGGTGCCGAGGCGTGGGTTGATTTCGTAGAAACTGGTAGCGTCGTAACCGTGATAGCTAGGGCTGGGGAAAATAGGCGTCAGCCACAAGCAGTTGACTCCCAACCCGGCGATGTAATCCAGTTTGGCGGTGATTCCGCGCAGGGTTCCATTACATTTCAGCGAGGGTTTGGCTTCCAGTTTGGGGAATTCGGGCGCAGGGTCGAAGAAGCGGTCGGCAAAAATCTGGTAGAGGATGGCGTCCTTCGTCCAATCGGGCGGTGGGTCGTTATCAACATAATAGGCGTAAAAGGCTCCGCTATCTGCCCAGACATCTTCGGCGGCCAGCCGGTAGCGGACAACCGTCCCGGCGGGTTGGCCGGGCAGTTCAACGCGAAAATGGCGGATATAGCCCCAGAGCAGGTTATCCCATTCTGAATCGATGGGTTCGAGGCCAGAAACAAAGCCGTTTTGGGCCTGGCCGTTTGCGCCAGCCGGGTCGCTGCCGTCATTTGTCCAATAGACCCAGGCTTTTTGCTGGGGGTGTTCGGGGCCGAGGCTTAACTCCAGGCTGACAGGTTGGCCGGGGAGCGGGTCACGCGGCAGGCGGCGCTGACTGTGGCTAATGCCACCACGCTGAGAGCGAATGTGGGCAAGGCGCAATTCTTCGGTTGCCAGGGTTCCAAAAATAAAATCGTCCATGCGAGAGTCCTTGTTGATGGTTAAGCTCTTTGACTTGGGAATTGCCCATCTGGCAGATATAAAATGCTGTGGGTTACGGCAAGGTAAAGTGCAGGATGGTAGCTGAGTGGGCCGGGAGTTCGGCAAAAGGGTGGTAGTTTTCAAATCCACCGGCGGCGTTGAGTTCGGGCAGAGCAGCATTTTGCAGGCCGATGACCGTTTCGACCTGCATCTGACCCAAAAAGGGCCATTTTTCGAGGCTCAGGCCGTAGAGTTCGCTGTTTTGCAGGTTGGGATGGGTATTGATGAGAATTAAAAAGGCCTCGGTTTCATCGTAGCGCAAAATAGCGTATAAACGTTGGGAGCCGGGCGCAATGACCAGCGTTTCACCGGTACGCAAGGCGGCATGGTTGGCGCGCAAATGGATGAGGGTGCGGTACAGGTTGAGCAAGGATTTAGGGTCAGAGTCTTGGGCGGCGACGTTGGTGGTCGGCCAATCTGCGGCGGCGGCGCGCCAGGGGCTGCCGGTGGTAAAGCCAACACCAGGGCCATTGGCTTTCCACTGCATGGGCAAGCGCAGGTCTTCATCGGGTTTGGTTCCGGTCATACCAATTTCTTCGCCATAGTAGATGAATGGAACGCCAGGCGCGGTAAGGAGCATGACAGCCGCCAATTTGGCCTTGTTAAAATCCCCGCCCAGGTTGCTCATGGTGCGGTTTTGGTCGTGATTGGTGAGAAAAACGCCATATTGCCCGGCGGGATAGCTGGCGAGGACGGTTTTGAGCTGCTGGGAGGCGGCGCTGGCAATGGGGCCATTGGCGGCGCGTACAAAGTCTTCGGCCAGATCAAATTCAAAAGCAATATCCACTTCGTCGCCAATGTAATCGAGCACTTGCGAGGTTTCGGTCCAGGCTTCGCCAACGGTGAAAACTGTCGGGTCGAGCGATTTGTAGAACTGGTGGTAGCCTTGCAGCCAGGTATGGGTTTCGGGGGAGTTCTCCTGAACGCGGCCCATTTCGACAAAGTGGCGAATGGCATCCAGCCGGAAACCATCCACATTCATGTCTTTTAGCCAAAATTCGGTAATATTATAGATTTCCTGGGTAACTTCCGGGTTTTTAACATTCAGGTCGGGCATACCAGACCAAAAAACGGCATAGTAATAACCGCTCTGGGCACGATACCAAACCTGCTGGCCCCAGGGGCCAGGGTAAGCCGGATTTTCTTGGCTCCAAATATACCAATCACGGTATTTTGGGTCGCCACTATCAGAAGCCTTGAACCATGGATGGTCGAGGCCAGTATGGTTAAGTACCAGGTCGATAATGACGCTGATCCCTCGCTGATGGGCTTCTTCCACCATGCGCTGAAAATCTTCTTTTGTGCCATATTCGCTATCGACGCGATAGTAATCAACCACATCGTAGCCATGATAGCTGGGAGACTGTGTAATGGGCATTAGCCAGATTCCCGTTACGCCCAGGTCGCCGGTTGTGGCGGGGTCGCCATCGTTGAGATAATCGAGCATTTCCGTAATGCCGTTGAAGTCACCCACGCCATCGCCATCTGAATCTTTGAAGCTGCGCACAAAAATTTGATAGAAAACCGTGTCATTCCACCAGCCAGGTTGGAGATTGGTGAGGTTGCCGGGGATGGCGGTTGGAACAAGAGGCGGTTCAAGCGTAGCAGCTTCAACCGTCGGGGCTTCGGGTTCAAGAGTCGGCACAGCGGGGGGGACGCAGGCAACGAGCAGGGCCAAGAGGAGCGTACAAATAAAGATTTTATTCATTGAATATCCTTTGGAGAACAAACGCCATCGCAAGCCTTAGCTATGGAACGTTGATTGGGCGGCTAAGACTAGCGCAGATTGGGCAGAAAGTTCGAGTTGGAGACTGCCATTGCTAACGCTGAGGGTTTGCCCGGCCTGGGGCCAAACCACCCGGTAAGTGGTCGCCGTCAGTAAATCGGCGGGCAGGCTGAGGGTGGCGGGCTGCGTTTGACCAGCGTGGAAAATAATCAAGATTTCCTGATCCGCGCTGCGGCGGCGATAGGCCAGCAGATCACCCTCGGCTTGAAGAATGGAGAAGTCACCGAGGCGCAGGGCCGGGTGAGCATGGCGCAGGGCTATCGCGCGGCGATAGAAATCGCTGAGGGGGTGCGGTTGGGCTTCGAATTTTTCCCAGGGAAAGGCTTCGCGGCAGTGCGGGTCGGTTCCAGCCGAGAGACCGGCTTCGTCGCCGTAATAGACGCAGGGCGCGCCGGGCAGGGTCATCTGGCACAGGATAGAGAGTTGGAAGGCGGCTTGGTCGTCGTTGAGCAGCCAGAGGGCGCGCGGCATGTCGTGGCTGTCGAGCATGTTCATTTGGGCAGTGTTGATTTGCCAGTCGTAGCGCTGGAAGAGGGTTTCGACGGCTTGTTTGAATCCGGCAGCGTCGGTTTCGCCCCATTGCAGGTCAGAGTGGCTCCAGGTTTGGTTGAGGTTGTGGCGGCCAAAAAATCCCAAGATGGGGGCGGTGATCTGGTAGTTCATGACGGCATCGAACATATCACCTTGTAGCCAATGGGCGGCTTCGTGCCAGATTTCGCCGACGATGTAGGCTTCGGGATTGACGCTTTTGACGATTTGACGGAATTCTTGCCAGAAGGAGTCGTCTTTAATTTCTTCGGGGACATCCAGCCGCCAGCCGTCTGCGCCAAATTCGAGCCAGTGGCGGGTGACTTGAAAGATATAGTCGCGCACGCCGGGGTTGTCGGTATTGAATTTGGGCAAGGATGCGTGATTCCACCAGGCGGCATAATTGGGTTTTTGGGTGGCGTCGTTGGGGTAGGCGTAAAGCGGGTAGTCGTGGACGGTGAACCAGTCAATGTAAGGTGAATCGCCGCCATTTTCCATAATGTGGTGAAAGGCCCAAAATCCGCGCCCGCAGTGGTTGAAGACTCCGTCCAGGATAATTTTCATTCCGCGTTTGTGGGCTTCGTCGAGCAGGGCGCGCAAGGCGGCCTCGCCACCCAAGAGAGGATCGACTTCGAGAAAATTGTAGGCATTGTAGCGGTGGTTGGATGGGGCTGAAAAGATGGGGTTGAGATAGATGGCGGTGATCCCCAGGTCTTTCAGGTAATCCAGTTTTTCGACGACGCCGTACAGGTCGCCGCCCTGATAGCCTTGGTCTGCGGGCGATGCCCCCCAGGGTTTGAGTTTGATGCCGCGGGCATGGCGGGTTTGGTCACTACGGCGGAAACGGTCTGGAAAGATTTGGTAGAAGACGGCGTTTTTGACCCAGTCGGGAGTTTGGATGTTCATGGTAATGTTCCTTGTGAATAAAACAGAGCGGTTGCAGAAAGATAGCCCTGTTAACGTAACAGGGCTATCCCCACAAGAGTGATTATTGGTAGCGCAACCCTGTGCGCCCGGCGTTATTCCTTGACAGCGCCTGCGGTGAGTCCGCCTGCGATTTGGTCTTGCAGTGTCAGGTAGGTGATCATGACTGGCAGGGCACCCAGTAAGGCACCAGCGGCGAAAACGCCCCATTTTTTGTCAAATTGACCGGCGGTGAAGATTTGAAGGCCAACCATTAGGGTATATTGGTTGACATCGGTCAGTAAAATACGGGCGAGGATGAAATCGCCGTAGGTTCCGATGAAGGATAGGATGCCGATTACGACCAGGATGGGGCGCAGAAGCGGCAAAAGCAGTCCCCAGAAAATCTGGAAGTTGGAAGCGCCATCAACCATGCCCGATTCGTCGATAGCGCGCGGGATGGTATCCAAAAAGCCTTTCATCAGCCAAATGTTCATGCCCATTGAGCCGCCCAGGTAAACCATAATTAAACCAGCATGAGTATTAAGACCGAGGGCCGGGATGATTTCGCCAAATTGGAAGATGATCACATAAATGGCGATCAGCGCTAACAGGTTGGGGAAAACCTGAATGAGCAAAATGGCCTTGAGCAAAGTCACCCGCCCGGCAAAGCGCAAGCGCGAGAAGGCGTAGGCGGCCATGGTGGTGAGCGCCAGGCTAAGAAGGGTGGAAATGCCCGAAACTTTGACCGAGTTGAACAGCCAGCGCCAGTAGCTCAGATCGCTAAAAGCGAAGTTTGGATCCATGTTGAACAAACGCTGGTAGTTTTTGAGGCCCGCCTGGGCCGGGATGAGGCTCTGGGTGGCGAGAGAATTGCTATTGTCGAAGGATGCTGAAATAATCCACAGCACTGGGAAAATAGCAAAAAGAATCAAGAAAACAGCGATGACCAGGCGAATGGCAACACTTAACTTTTTTTGGAATTTTTGCGAACCAAACAGGTTGGGTTGAATCTGTTTAGACATTTTCACTTACCTCCTCCCACATTCTGGTATAGCGATACTGGAACAGGGTGATGGAGCCAACGATGAAAAACAAAACTATCGAAATGGCTGAGGCAAGCCCGTATTGTACGCCGCGTCCACTGCTGGCGAAGGCCAGATTGTAGACGTAGCTGATGAGAATGTCGGTGTAACCGGCCTGGGTGCTTGCGCCTGCAATCGGGGGGCCGCCTCCGATGAACAGGTAGATTAATCCAAAGTTGTTGAAGTTAAAAACAAACGAGGCGATCAATAAGGGGCCAACTGCCACCAGTAAAAGCGGCAAGGTAATGGCAGTAAACCGCCGCCAACCGCCGGCGCCGTCGATGGTGGCCGCTTCGTACAAGTCGGACGGGATGGACTGGAGTGCGCCGCTGGTGACGAGCATCATATAAGGAAAACCCAACCACAGGTTAACCAATAGCACCGCTACCCGCGCCCAAAACGCTTCCACCGTCCAGGGCGGGGCCCAGCCAAACATGTCGTTCAAGATGCGATTGATCACGCCAAATTCGGTGTTGAGCATACCGCGCCAAATCAGGATGGTGATGACGCTAGGAATGGTATAGGGGATGAGTAAAAGCGTTCGAATGAGTTTTTTAAGGGGGAAATCTTTGTCATTGTACATAATGGCAATGGCAAGCCCCAAGGAAAAGGTGGATAAAACGCTAATGGTTGGGAAAACAAAGTTCCAAACCATAATGGTGACGAGTGGGCCGCGCAGGGCCGGGCTGGTGAGAAAATTGACAAAGTTTTCCAGCCCCACCACCTCGCGGAAACCCGGTTTGATGGTTTTTCCGTCTTTGGTGGTAAAAGTGCCGCGCTCGTTCAGGTAAATATCCCCGTTCTCCTGGTCTACAACAGTGTCACTGGCGAGATCATATTTATAACGAACCTGAAGCGCCGAAGCCAGGCTGGGGGTGCTGATTTGAACGGTGATGCCATCTTCGGTACCAAATTTAATATCTGGCAGGGTTTTATCGGAGGCGGCCAATAGTTTATTCAACCGCTCGTAGCCTTCGACGCTGGCGGGAATGCCCTTAGAATCGGCTGCGCCAACCCCAGGATCACCGGGCTTGGCCGCGATGATTGGCTCGTCTTGTTTGCAGAGGAAGCTGTTTCCATCTGGGTCTACCAACCAAAGCGCATATTTGCCATCCGGGGATTTATAGGCCGTCCATGAATAAGACGCGCCGCCTTCGGGCAGGTATTTTATTTTTTCAATCAGGGGGATGGCCTGATCTTTGGTCAGCAGGTGTCCATCACCATAATTGGTAAAAGCGATGTAAATGGTAAAAACCATCGGGTAAATGGTAAACAGAATTAAAAAACCAAGCCCAAAGGCCATCCAGCGAAACGGGTAGGCTTTGGGCAGCAAGAAAATCAAGTTAAACATCAGCGTAATAATGCCAATGACAATTGCCAGTTGAATAAAATCCTGGACTAGCGCCTTCTGGATAAACCAGGCCGCGCCCGCATCAAAAAATACAATTAACGCCACCCGCAACAAAACAGAAAGTGGACTTTCTGAAGACGCTTGAAAGCGTTTTGCCTGACCTGCTGTTGTTGCCATAACAGCCTCCTGGTGCAAATTGTAGAAAATAGGGCGCAAAAACTGGCTAAAAACTTTTTCCCAAATGGCTTCGGTAATAAAAACGAGTAACACCCTATTATCATGGTAGCAAGGATGCCGGGATACCCCGGCATCCTTGCTGATTAGACACAAAACACTTTATTCGATAACAATCTCAAGCAGATTAGTGGCGGGGTCGAAGACGAAGGAAACATTAGCGTCTGCGGCCAGGGTGAATTTGTAATTGTCGCCGTCTTGCTTGCCTTCCACACCAAAGTTGGTGGTCCAGGAACCATCGAGGGCAACTTTGCCTTCATAATCGCCAGCAACCAAGGCAAAGGGGCCAGAGCGCCAAAGACCATCATCGCCCTTAGCCATGGCGGTGACAGCGCATTCTGGCTGCCAGTCGCCTGGGCAACCAGCGGCGGCCTGGTAGGAACCAGGAACATTGACCATGCCGGTCAACGGATTGGCAATCAGGCCGCGAATCTTGGTTCCAGCTTCGGTCAACGCGGTGGCGGGGTCTTGCTTGCCGTCGCGGGTCAAGACAATGGCGCTATCCCAGTTGCCCCAAACAGAACCCATCGCAGGGATGGCGGGCATCATGGTGGCATTGGAACCGGCGGTACCCATGGCGAGCAGGTCGGGATCATCGGTGAGGGCAAGCACGGGCAAGAAAGCGGACGGGCGCTTGCCAGCCTGGTAGAGTTCCATCATCACTTCTTCGGTGGCGATGAATTCGGTTAGGAAAGCCTGAGCCAACAGGATGTTTTCGCTTTGAGCATTGATGAAGATGCCCTGAGTGCCGGCAAATGGGGAACCAGCGCCAGCGGGGCCAGCCGGGAAGGCATCGGCCAGGGCGTACGGAACACCCGATTCGCGGATGCGGTCGAGCGCCCACGGGCCAGCCATGATGAAGGCGGTTTCGCCGGTTTCAAACAAAGCGTGGTTGTTGGCCCAGTCCCAGTCAGTGGGCAGATTGCCCTTGTCGAGGTTGTCTTTGAGCCAGGTGGCGGCGGCGATCATACTTTCGTTGTCGATGCCCAGGTCCTGAGCGTTCCAGTTGCCAGCGTCGTCTTTACCAAAGATATAACCACCAAAAGCGGTGTAAAGCGGGTAAAGATCGTAGGTGGTGCCGGTCACAGACATGATGTAGGTGATTTTGCCTTCGGCTTTGAGGGCTTCACCAACAGAAATGACCTCGTCCCAGGTGGCGGGAGCGGCAGCAACCAGGTCGGTGTTGTAGAAGAAGCCAAGGTTCTCAGTGGCATAGGGCATACAATACAGTTTGCCATCGACGGTGCAAGCGCCAAGCGCAACCGGGGCAAAATCAGCGGCTTTGTCGCCAAGGTCCACTTCGGCCAGCAGGCCATTGGAAACCAAAGTCCCAGCCTGATCGTGAGGCACACCGAAGAGAATATCGGGGCCTTCGCCAACCGGGGCGGCAACCTGAAAATCATCACGCAGAGAAGCCTTCAACACAACCTGAAGTTCAAGGTTGTAGGCTTCGAGAACTTTGGGAGCCAGTTTTTCAAGAATCGGAGCGCGGGTATCATCGGCCCAGACAACCAGGGTGCCAGCGGGTTCAACCGGGGCAACGGGTTCTTCCACTACCGGGGCGGCGGTGGGTTCTTCAACAACAGGAGCAGTGGTAGGTTCAGCGGGAACTTCAGTCGCCGGGGCGCCGCAGGCGGCCAGGGCAAAAGTGGCGATTAGCAGAAGGCTAATCAGGGCTAAAACATTCTTTCTCATTTCTCTTTCTCCTTTTTACAAACTTTTGATTCACCAGAAAACGCCGAACAAACGTTTTCAAAGGTACGCAGAGCCAAAAGCGTTTGCTCTCAAAAGCAAACGCAAAACGTCCCGACCTAAAAATACTCTTTTGCGTCGGGCAGGCCTAAAAACAAAACATACCAACCGGACTCTTGTGTCATAATCCAGTAGGCATGTTTGTTAATTTCTTTTACATTTGGCATAAGGTGATATATCAAGCTGGTATTCATTTTGACTAATTTAGCCTAAAAACAGACCGGAAAGTGCATTTATGTTATCACCTTTTTTTTATTTGTCAAGAAATCTAACAATGTTTTAAATCAGCTAGTCATCGTCTCCGCCGCCTTCATCTTCCTGACCAGTGGGGTGACAGCACAAACAGTCGTTAAAATTAGGAACGCCTTCTTTCTGATGCTCGCGGGTAATCTCGTCCAGCCGGAGGTGACAGGTGAGGCAGGTTTGCTGATTAAACGCAGATAGGTCTGTATTATGACAATCGTCGCAAGCAAAAGGTAAGTTCCCCGTCTGAACGGTATGGACCGCCAGCGAAAAACCCAGCAAATCGTGCGGAAAATCTGAATTATTCAGGATGGTCAGCGAGGCGTTGGGGCCGCGATGTTCCGGGTGGCAAACCCGACAATCGGCAGTGGGGTTGCGGGCCAGAATCGCGCCATGCAGGCGGGTCGTATTCCCCAATTCGGCCTGAACCGCGCTATGACATTCCAGGTAGCGTTCCGCCATTTTTTGGGCCGACCAGGGCACCGTGTGACAGGCGTCACATTGACCGCCCAGCTCGGCGTGCGAGTTGACACCACCCAAGGCTGGCCCGGTCTCTGCATTGAGAGCGCCAGCGGTAAATAAGCTGTTACCACTCAAAATTTCAACGGCAAGAATCAGCACAAGGGTGAGGACTGCGCTAATAATGGCTGACGGGGAAAGACAGCCAAGTCGTTGGGTCTGCATGGGTAGCCCCTTACTTCAAAAAAGTAGCGTAGTAGAGTGCGCCCAAAATATGGACAAAAGCCGCAGTGAACAGCGCCATGCCGATTGGAATATGCGCGGTGTGCCAAAGCGCCATCAGGCGGCGGGCGTTTGCCAGCGTCCTGGCCTGCATTTGCCCACCCAGGCCAGAATCTTCGATGCCATCGGCAGTACGTGGAATGCGGGTGTAGATGTAGCGCCCAACAAAACCGCTCAAAACGATCAGGCTGGTCAGCAATAGTGTGACACCGGCCAGGCCATTAAACTTCCAAGAGGTATGCAATAGCACCATAAACGGGCCGACAATTCCGGTGAAGATGTGTAGTTGGAGCCAATCGGCCATGCGTCCCCAGCGGGCCGCGCGGGAACGTTTTCGCAGGCTGTAAAAGGTTTCTGTAAATAGCATCAGCCCAAAACCGATGAGGCCAAGGGTATGGCCGTAAAATCCACTGGCGGCTGAGGACGACCACGCCACCGTAGATAGTGCCAATTAGCAGGCAAGTGAACAAAGCAAACCAGAGTTCTTTGGAAGAGCGCAGCATAGTTTTTTAGGTGGGGTTATTTAAGACTTGGGAGCGAGAGTAAAAATCGACCAGAATATCGGCGATGGGGGCATTGGGAGCCAGTAATTGGGAACGAATGGCTGAAATATCGGTTTTTTGACGTACCAGCGCCTGAAGCGGCCTGGAAAGTTTCTGATCGCCCATCACAATTGCGCCGAGCAGGTGTTTTTCTGCCAGCATCAGCCGCAGACGGTTGATGTCGAAGCCACCCTGGGCGCTGATGGCTTCTGGTAACTGACGCCAGGTTTCGCTATCCCCACGCGCAATGCCCAGCAGGTCGGCATCACGCCCAGCGCCAACTGCGCCGATGATGGTGGTGGTTAGCCCGGCCACACGGCCTTGTTCACGGGCCGAACTCCAAAGGCTGTCGAGAAGATATTTTCCGCTGGCCGGGTCGTAAGCCTGGGCCACGTCTCCGGCAGCGTAAATGTCGGGGAGATTGGTCTGCATGGAGCCGTCTACCAGAATGCCGCGCTCACAGGCCAGCCCCGCCGATTTTGCCAGGGCCGTGCGCGGGAGGATGCCAATTGCGTACGCCAAAAGATCGCAAGGAAGGTGTTGGCCGCTGGCAAGGCGAACTCCATTCAATTTGCCATTTTTGCCCAAATTTTCGACAATTTCACTCTGTTTGTGGAGTTGAATGCCCTCGTTTTGCAGGCGGGTTTCGATAATGCGTGATTCGGTTTCGTCGAGCACGTTCGGCCAGTAGCGCTCACTGCGAAAAACGTAATGAACTTTAAGATGACGGGCAGCTAAGCCTTCGGCCAATTCCAACGCGGTTATCCCGCCGCCGGTGACAATAGCCGTCCGTCCGCGTTTGGCCTGAGCCAAAATAGCGCGGGCATCTTCCAGGTGATCAAGCTTGTAAAGGCCGGGCAAGTTGGCTCCCGGTACGGTCAATTCCTGGGCCTGGGCACCAGTGGCAATCAGTAAACGGTCAAAGGACAGCCGCGTGGCTGGGTTGAGTTCCACCATTTTCTCGGCGGGCAAGATGCGGGTAGCTTGTCCGCTATAAAAACGGGCATTTAGTCTCTTAAAATCGACAGATTGGTAGGGGAAGAGCAGTTCTTCGTCTAATTCACCGCTCAGGTAGTAGGCCAGGCCGCGAGTAATATCCGGCAGCATCTTCACCTATAAATAAAATTTCGCCGCCAGAATCCTGGCTGCAAATGGCTTCAGCGGCAGCAATAGCGGCGACACCAGTTCCAATTAAGAGATAGCGGGGCATTGGGCGGCCTCGCTGAACAGGTTGGTACGTTCCAGGCACAGCACGCCGCGCGGACAACGCGCCACACACTCGCCACAAGTAAGGCACTGGCTATGTTGTACCGGGCGGCCCTGCCAGGCATGGCGGCGCACATCAATGCCGATGGGACAATTGTAGGAACAAATGCCACACTGCACACATCGAACCGGGTCTGGCACAATCTGACCCTGGGCCATTCCCACTCGTCGATTTTTTTCCTGATGAAAGAGTTTTTTGAGCACAACCCACTTTTATAGAAATAAATTTGGGGCGTTTTGAGATTGGTGTGCAGAAGGGTTTCTTCCGCACACCAAGGGGGAAGGATTATTTCTTTTTAAGGGTAGTATATCCCTTTGAAATCAAAGTAAAGGCGATGGAAAGCAAAGCGGTTAGACCCAAGAGAATCGGCCAGTTGAGCGTTTGCCACCAGGCGGGTGTGCTGGCTACTTGGTTTTGGCCGCCGCCCTGTCCGTTGCCCTGTCCACTGGAACTGCTGCCGGTTCCGGTTCCGGCTCCTGTCGCCATTGCGCCAGTTTGAGTTGTGGCAGCGGTGTTAGCGTTGGTGGTTGTGGTGGTGGAATTGGTGCGCAACCAGGGTGGCCCGCCTCCACTGCCGCGAGTAGGGATAGCTACTTCGGGGGCGCTGGCTTCCCACTGACGGATGAAGCCAACAATGGCCTGAATATCAACCTGGGTCATACGGTCGCCCCAGGCCGGCATGGCGGTTCCGGGTACGCCGCCGGTTACGATCTGTTCGATGGCCTGATCATTGGTATCTGTCAGAAAGCTCTTGACGTTGAGAGCTGGGGCGCGTTGAGTGCCCTGTCCTTCCGGCCCATGGCAACGTGAGCAATTTTGCGAAAAAAGCGTTTGACCCAGGGCCAGAGATTCGGCGGTGGTTGCAATCGGCACATCGGGCGCGGGAATGGCTCCGGCGGGGATTTCGTCCCAGCGTTGAATGAGGCTAACCATGCCAGAAATTTGTTCGGGAGCCAGTTTGTTGCTCCAGGCTGCCATCAACGTGCCCGCCGAGCCAAAAGTGATGGTGCGATTAAGCTCATCGGCGGTTTTTTGGCGGACAAGTGGATTGTTTAGGGTCGGGGCGATTTTTGTGCCCAGCCCGTCGGCCCCGTGACAGGCAACACATTCGGCGGCAAAGAGTTGGATGGCGGCTTGCAGGGTTGGGCCGTCAGGTAGAGTGCCTACTTGTTCCAGAAGCAAGACATCGGGTTGGGTGGTGAACGGAATCAGCGGCGCAAGGCCCAGGTTTACGACCCGATCTCCGGTGGCGGCCCAATCGCCAGCCTGTACCAATCCCACCATTTCTGAAATTTGGTAATCGCTGAGTGGGCCGCCGTCGTCTTTGCTCCAGGCCGGCATGGAAGTGCCATAGCGCCCGCGTGAGATGGTTTTATACAGGTCTTCGTAGGGCATTTCGGCCAGGGCCGGATTGTTGAGGGCCGGGTTCGAGCCAATTCCTTCGCCATTGAGGCCGTGGCAGACCGCGCAATTTTCAGCGTAGAGGCTCATGGCGTCTTCAAGTTGTAAATTGAGCACCTGGTTCTGGGCAGTTTCGATACGGGTAGATTCTTGATAAATGTAGAAGGCCAGGGCAAAGACGACGATTTGAGTGGCAAGCAAGCCAATCAGATTTTCGATGAGGCGTCGGCGGTTTTGGGTTTCTGTCATGGGTACACCACCTGAGACGGGTCGAAGGCGGCGCGTTGAATGGGAGAACCAGTATCCACCTTTATTTCGCCGTTTTCAATTGTGATGGGAAAAAGATCGAGCGGGCGCGGGGCGGGTGGGTTTTGAACAGCGCCCTGCTGGTCAAATTCGGAACTGTGACAGGGACAGATAAATTTTCCCTGGGTTTGGTCATAGGGGACGGTGCAGCCAAGGTGGGTGCAGCGATGATAAAGGGCCAAAAATCCGCCGTCGGCCAGCCGGACAAGATAAAAACGACCATTGGTGAGGTGCGTAACCGAGTTGGGCGGGAAATCATCGACCAGGCCAATCGTGATGAGAGAGCCAAATTCACCTTCAGCCAGGCGAGGTTGCAGGTAGGCCAGCACCATGCCGCCGGTTTCGAGCAGGGCCAACCCGCCAAAGAAGCCCCAGGCCACTTTTAGAAAATCGCGGCGAGATACTTTTTGTTCAGGGGAAAGATTTTCAGACATAGAAACTCCAAGAGTGGTAAGCGCTGAATATGCCGCATTATTTTTTTAATGAACAGCGGCGGGCATATTCCAGGGCAGGTAAAGCGCCATGCCAGGGCCGCGAAAGAAGATGCCAATCATGGTTAGAATAACAAAAGCGGTAAAGAGAAAAACAGCCAGGAACAAGACACGCTCTTCGGTATCGGCCCCGAAGGTTTTGACAGCCCACCCATCCAAGAGAAATAAACCGAGCGCAATCAGCGCCAGTGGAATCAGACCGTTGGAAATCAGGCTATCCCAGCCTGGCAGCCAACCGACCCAATCCAGCACAAACTCATCGAGCAGCACCCAGGCTGGGGTCAGGAGGGTTGCCAGCCCCAGCGCCAGCAAACTAAGAGAACGTCCGCGCCGCGAGCGGAAGTAGATGCCAACGCTGGCGCTGGTCACATCAAAAAACGGCAGCAAAAATAGACCGGTAATTGCCAGGCCAGGCATGATGATTGCGCCTACCAACGGATGAAAATGGAGCAAAAGCTCTTGCAAACCCATAAAATACCAGGGCGCTTTGGCCGGGTTGGGAGAAATATCGGGGTTGGCAATTCCTTCCAGCGGGGCGGGGACGACCATGGCAAACAGAAGCAGCGCGGCAAACCAGCCCAGGGTATAAATCAGTTCGCGGCGCACCAGGTGCGGAATAGTGGTAACGCGCTCTGGTTTTTGCCATGTCAACGGGTCTGGGGCTGGGTCCACTGGCTTGGGCAGGGTTAACCCGCCATCTTTACGCACCCGCCAAAAGTGATAAGACATCAACCCAAAAATTCCGAGCGGAATCAGGGCAATGTGGAGCGAATAAAAATTGAGCAGCGTGTTTGCGCCCACTTCTGGCCCGCCCAGCACCAGGCGACCAATGCTCTCCCCTACCAACGGCACATAAGTGATAATACTGGTTCCAACAGTAATCGCCCAAAAAGCGAGTTGATCCCAGGGCAGCAAATAGCCGGTAAAATTGGCGCCCAAAATAAGCACCAACATGGCAACCCCCAAAAGCCAGTTTAGCTCACGCGGCGGGCGATAAGCCCCAGTGAGAAAAACGCGAATAAGATGAAGAACAGCAACAATAATGAGTAAATTCGCGCTCCAATGATGCAGGTTACGAATCAATTCACCAAACCAGACATTGGAACGAATCTCAAGAATATCGAGATAAGCCTGCGGCACAGACGGCGTATAGTTATTCAACAAAATGATGCCGGTCAAGGCCAAAATGGTCATTAACACCGCTGAAAGGCCACCCAATCCCCAGGTGTACGACCACTTAATCGTGGTGACAGGCACTTTGGATGGATGCAAATGCAAAACCAGGCTATCCACCACCATCCGAATGCGGCCCCGGTCATCCGTCGGAAATTCTTCGGGCGTAAGGCGTTCACGCAAACGGTCAAGCATAGTATCAGGCGGGTTTGGTTCGGTCATATAAACTCCAATTTTGATAATTCATGCAAGTCCTTGCATCCATATTTATAGGTTTAGGCTCACCGTTTTTGGCATGAAAACTGGTATGGGCAACCCGCCCAAACCTAAAGAAAAACATTCTCACAAGCAGACCTGCTATAAGACGGTGTTTTTGTACTGGACGGGCCACCCCTGGCCTGCCAACAGATAAAAACCAGTAGAACCTAGTTTTATCAATTGTAGTTGACGGTTGCCTCAAGAATTTATGAAGATTGTGTAAAGGAGCAAATACCACCAACAACATTCAAGAACATTGCTAAAATCGTCAAAGTCGGTCAAAATAAGGCCATGAACCTTTTGCTAACCCCTCCCACCATCAGCGACCTGCTACGCCTGTTACGCGCCTGGCGCCTCTGGCTTTTGGGAGCAACTCTGGGCGGGCTGCTCGGCCTGGCCGTTTACAGCATCTTTCCACCCCACTACCGCGCCCAGGCCACCGTCCTGGTCAATTTCAACGTCGAACAATCCTGGCCGAACCTGCCAGACCGTGAGGTTTTCTACTATCTCGACCGCCAAAGCCGCCAACTAGAAGAAATCGCCTGGTCAGATGCGGTTCTGGCCCAGGTAGCCGAAAGTAGCGGGACCGCTGAAACGCTGCTACGCCGGGAAGTTCTCACCCTTTCTCAACCTGCGGATGGCGGCTGGCACTTTTACGCCGACTCCGCCGAAGCCAGTCTCGCCGCTCAAACAGCCTCGGCCTGGGCTGAATCCTTCACCACCCAAGCCCAGAGCGCCACCCCGCAATTTGACGCCTGGCTAGAAGTGACCCCCACC
This sequence comes from Anaerolinea sp., assembly GCA_020719725.1. Lineage (GTDB taxonomy): Bacteria > Chloroflexota > Anaerolineae > Anaerolineales > Villigracilaceae > UBA8950. Next base: position 20,911 of record DYPU01000034.1, read on the forward strand.
CAAATCAAAAACCTGCCTGTAACCCGATCCGTTCCAATCGGCAGCTACGCCCTGGCAGGAGCTGGTTTCAGCCTGGCCCTATTGGCCCTGTGGGCGCTCTTCGTTCCGCGCCCAGCCCAACCATGAACCGCCTATCACGCCTCCTTTGGGCGCTGCTACTGGTAACACTGCCCATTACCAGTTTTCGCTATATGCCTTTTATGGGCAATGGAACCGTAGTCCGGCCACTCTCACTCTACCCGCTGCTATTCTTAATGCCAGTTTTACTGCTGCGGCTGTGGCGCAAAGAGCTAAAATCGCCCTGGCCCGGGCATTTTACCGTTTTAGCCGCCTTCAGCCTGGCTGCGATTGCCGCCACCGCGCTCGGAGCCGCCTTCGCGCCAATAGAACTTCGCGGCCTCGATTATTTCGACCGCGCCCTGCGCGCCTTTCTGACACTAGGCATTGGCCTGGCCTTTTTTCTGGCCGCCGCCTGGATGAATCAAACTGAAGACGATCTCAACTTCAGCGTCCGCTGGCTAATGGTGGGGCTGATGGCGCACCTGGTATGGGGCGCAATTCAATTTATTGGGTTAAACACAGGGCATCGCGCCGAGTTAAAACAATTTCAGGAGCTTTTCTCGGTACGCGGACTGGTAAAAAACAAACGCATCTCTGGCTTCACCTTTGAACCCTCCTGGCTGGCCTCGCAGCTGGCTACGCTCTACCTGCCCTGGCTAACAGCGGCGCTGCTAACAGGAAAAATACTCTTTCCGCTACCGGCTGGCCTCGCAAAACGAAACTCCCGTTTCGCAAAAATAACCTGGGTCGAAATTGTCCTTTTAGGCGGCGCTCTGGCGGCGCTACTGGCAACCTACTCACGTTCCGGGTTGGCAGTAACGGCTTTCGCTGCCGGAATCACCCTGCTGGTGGCAGGGCGCGGTTTTTTGCACTCGGCCTGGGGTTGGCTTTTGGCCGGTTTTCGCCAGGATGTTGTTCAAAGTCATTGGCGCGCAATCCAGGCTAGCGCCGGGCGCGTTTTACTTGTTTTAACGGTGCTGGCGCTTTTTGCCACCGTTGGCATTTTTTTGGCGGATAAAGGCTATATCGCCCGTTTCTGGACAACCGATTTTGAAGATTTTTGGGGCTATGTCGTCGATGTTTCGCTAGGCCCGCGCGTGGCCTATGCCGCGGGCGGCCTGCGAGCCTTTGACCAAAATCCGCTGACGGGGGTGGGACTGGGCGCGAGTGGGTTTTACATTTATCAAAATATCCCGGATGGGGTTTTGATGGGCGTGCCAGAAATTGCCGAGGCGCTTGCGCCAGATTCCAGGCTGTTTCCGAACCCTAAAAATTTATATGTTCGACTGTTGGCCGAAACCGGCCTGGTCGGTTTGGCGCTGTTTGGGGCTTTTTGGCTGGGCCTGTTGGCCGATGCGCTGGAGGCCTTACACCGCCCAACCAATTTGGGCCGTTTTTTGGGCACAGCAGGCTTATTTACACTCGCCGCGCTGGCTTTGCAAGCAGTTTCACAAGATTCTTTCGCTTTGCCAGAATTGTGGTTAAATTTGGGTATTCTGGCTGGCGTTTTTTATGGGAGTAAACGATGATTATTCTGGCTGTTGGAATGCCCCGCGCCGGTTCGGGCTGGCACTATAACCTGGTTCACGACCTGATGGCAACGACAGGCTGCGCCGATGCGCGTGATATTCGCAAACTGTATGGGTTGGAATCGATTCTGACCGAAATCAATTGCAATATTGGTGTTTTGAGCGCCCGCCGCATGTTGATGGTGACACGCCCGGCCCTGTTGGGTCACACCTTTGTAATAAAAGCCCACTCTGCACCAACGCTTTGGGCGCGAGCGCTGATGCAGGGTGGCTTACTGCGGATTTTATATATTTACCGCGATCCGCGCGATGCCATGCTCTCCGCCTTTGACTATGGCCGCCGCGCCGAGGAAAAGGGCCGCCCCAATGCCTTTTCACACCTGACTGATTTCCCCAAAGCGGTTGATTTCATCGCCGAATATGTGGCCGGTTGGGAGCAATGGATGCAAACTCCTGGAGCGCTAAAGACACGCTACGAAGATTTACTGATGAATTACGCCACTGAAGCCGGGCGGATTGTGCGTTTCTTGGGCTTGGATGCAGAACTGGACAAAGTAAAGGCGATTGTGGCTCAATATCAGCCAGGCGGGGACGGACAGGGCCAACAAGGAACTCACTTCTTTAAAGGACAGATTGGCCGCTTTCGTGGGCGCTATTCGGCTGAAGAGCAGAAAATTTTGGTAGAAAAATTTGGCGCTGCGCTAAAAAAAATGGGCTACGACATTTAATTCCTATCATTTCTGCAAGGTTAACCATGATCATCCTTTCCCATTTGCATGGGGTATCATACAACTATGTATAAGTCTGATTCACCGTATGTCGCCGATTGGTTTGTTATTTCGTTACGCTGGCTGGTATTGCTGGGCGTGACGGTTTCAATGTCTGCGGGCGGCAGGCTTTTTTCGTGGGCCAATAGCTTATTGGTCTTGTTGGTTTTATGGAATCTGGCGCTAACCTGGCTGGCAGGGCTAAATCAACGCTTGCCTAATCACCGCCAAATCAGCCTGGCTGTGGATTTTGCAATTGCCAGTCTATTCTTTTTAGCTCAGGGCGCTTTGCGCGGCCCGGCGCTTTGGATTGGCATTCTGCCAATTATTTCGGGGGCCTTGTATTTTGAGTTACGCGGCGGTTTACTAACCAGCCTGGGCGTCATTTTGATCCTGGCTCTGAATATTTTTTTGCACGGGCTAGATTTGCTTCGGCTGGGGCTGGCAACAGTTACAGTGTTGGCGCTGGGCATTTTTTTTGGCTATATCAGCCAGCAAATGATTATTCAACTCCGCCTGATGCGCCAAAAACAGATTGAGGCGCGTGAACACCAGCAAAAAGTTGAAACCGAGCGAATGCGCGCCATTTATAAACTCAGTTCCACACTAACAGCCACACTGAGCTACAAGCGCGTTCTAGACAAAGCCCTGGAAATGAGCAGCAGCGCCCTGCATGTGGATAATGCTCAAAATGAAGAGAAAACAGCCGTGGACGATCGGCTGATTAGCGGAGTACTGCTCTTCGAGGGTGAACAATTGGTGGTAGGCTCGGCGCGCCGCTTTACCCAGTCGGATATGCGGCTAACTTTTCCAGCCAAAACAGGGGTACTTGCCAGCGTAGTAGAAGAAGGCGAAAATATCGTCACCAGCAACATAAAAACTGACCCAGAATTAAAGGGCGTAATGGGGCTGTATGGCTGTAATTCCATTTATTGCTCTTCTCTGCGAACCGGCTACAACGTCTATGGCGTTCTGGTCTTTGGTCATCCCGATGCCAATTATTTTAGCAAAGACCACTGCGAAGTGTTGGATATTATCGGACAGCAAGCCACAATCGCCATTCAAAATGCCCGGCTTTACCAGGATTTAGCCGATGAAAAAGAACACATGGCCGAAGCGCAAGAAGAAGCCCGCAAAAAACTGGCCCGCGATCTGCACGATGGCCCGACTCAATCAGTGGCAGCAATTGCGATGCGTGTCAACCTGGCCCGACGCATGTTGGAACGCGATTCCAAATCGACCATGGAAGAGCTTCAAAAAATTGAAGAATTGGCGCGCCGCACCACCAAAGAGATTCGACACATGCTGTTTACGTTGCGCCCACTGGTGCTAGAATCGCAGGGCCTGTTGGCGGCTTTGGAGCAAATGGCCGAAAAGATGAAAGAAACCTTTGGGCAAGAAGTTGTGGTGCAAGTGGATGAGAAACTGGCCGAAGAGATCGAGATGGGCAAAAAAGGCATTATCTTTTATTTGGCCGAAGAAGCCGTCAACAACGCCCGCAAACACGCCCAGTCCGAACGCATTTATATCCGCCTGAATCCCGTCCCGCGCCAACCAGAAATCGCCTGGTTGCAAATTGCAGACGAGGGACTGGGCTTTGATGTGGAAGCAATTACCAAATCGTATGACAAACGCGGCAGCCTGGGCATGGTCAACCTGCGCGAACGCACCGAATTAGTCAATGGCCTGTTACACATCGATTCAGCGCCCGGCAAAGGCACACGAGTCAATGTATATATTCCACTAAGCGAAGACGCCGCCGACAAACTCCATCATGGCCGCGCTCAAAACTAACAACTCGCCCATTTTCTTATCCTTGTAGTAAGCAGGTACACATGCCCCTCGCGGCTGGAATCTATTATTTTGCAACTGAAGAAGAAAACTGGTCGCGGCCCGCGGTGATTTTAATTCACGGGGCAGGAGGCACCCACCTCAACTGGCCGTCCGAAATCCGACGGCTGGAGGGAGAGCGCGTTTACGCCATCGACCTGCCCGGTCACGGCAAATCTGATGGAATTGGCCGCCAGGTGATTGCCGATTACGCCAAAGCCGTGCTGGATTTTATGGACAAAATCAAAGTACGCAAAGCCATTTTTGTGGGACATTCGATGGGGGGAGCGATTGCGCTCTATCTGGGAGTACACCACCCCAGCCGAACGCTGGGCCTGGGCCTAATTTCCAGCGGACCGCGCTTGCGCGTTTCGACGACCCTGCTGGAAAAAACAGCCAGCGCATCCACCTTTGAACTGGCCGTGCAAACAGTAAACAATTTGGCCTTTGGCCCATACGCCGAACCCCGCTTAAAAGAAATCGCCACCCAGCGCATGAGCGAAATACGCCCATCTGTGTTGCATGGCGATTTTTTGGCCTGTAATGCCTACGATGAAGCCCATTTACTGCGGCGCGTCAAAGCCCCAACGCTGGTTATCTGTGGTGCCGAAGACCGGATGACACCCTTACACATCTCGGAACAACTTAAAGCCCGAATCAAAAACTCCATTTTGGTGACAGTTGAATCTGCTGGGCACATGGTGATATTGGAAGAACCGCAAAAAGTGGCCGGAATGCTAAAGCTATTTTTGACCGACATCTCTTATCTACCCGGCGAACCCGATTAAACAAAAATTTCCTGCAAAATCTTATACGCATTTTGAACCGCCAGAGCGCGATGACTCAGGCGGTTTTTTTCTATCATGGTCAATTCGGCCATAGTTCGGCCCAGCTCGGTCAGCAAAAAGAGCGGATCATAGCCAAAACCGCCACTGCCGCGCTCGGTGGGGCTAATCTGGCCGTAACAATTACCTTCAGCAAAACGCAACAGGCCCTGCGAGTTGGCAATCGCCACAGTGGCATGAAAATGTGCCAGCCAGGGACGCGGCTTTTCGCGCAAATTTTCCAACAGATAGGCGCGCCGGTCGGCATCGGTTGCGCCCGGCTTGGGAGAATAACGCGCCGAGTACAGGCCAGGCGCACCGCCCAACGCCTCCACTTCCAACCCAGAATCATCGGCCAGGCAGGTGAGCCCACTGGCGGCGGCATAGGCGCGGGCTTTTTTTGCGGCATTTTCAGCGTAGGTGCTGCCATCTTCAATCACATTCAGCGCCAATCCAAGCCCGGCAGGAGTTAGCAATTCGAGATTAAGTCCAGCCAGCAGAGCTTGCAGTTCGATGATTTTGCCTTTATTCTCAGTAGCAATCAACAATTGGGGCATGATTATTTCTCCAGTTGGGTTTTAGCCCATTGAGCATGACTTGCCACGAGGGGTTCTTCGTGCTGGCTGGCCTGTTCGAGCGCAGGAATGAGGCTTTTTTGGCCGCTGTTGGCCGCAACAACCGCCAGATTACGCAGATAGCCTCTGCGTTTGGTGCGCTGCAAAGGGCTGTCTTTAAATTTGCGGTTAAACGCTTGAGCCGAAAGGCCCAAATCTTCTGCTATGGCAGGAAACAGCGGGGTTTCACGCAACGCCAAAGCTGCATCGGGAGTTTTTTTACCAAAGCGCTGGTTCCAGGGGCAAACCATCTGGCAAATATCACAGCCAAAAGCCCAATCATCCAGCATGGGACGCAGTTCCAACGGGATTTCGGCTTTATTTTCAATCGTCAGATAGGAAATGCAGCGCCGGGCATCAAGCGTGCGGTCGGGCAGCAGGCACTGAGTGGGGCAGGCACTGATACAGCGTGTGCAAGTTCCACAGTGATCACTGCCAAAGGGTTGGTCGCTGGGCAGGTCGAGACCGAGCAATATCTCGCCAAGTAAAAAATAGGAACCGTTTTGGGGCGAAATAAGACAGGTGTTTTTGCCAATCCAACCCAGCCCGGCCCTTTGGGCCAGATCGCGCTCCAAGATGGGGCCGGTATCGGTATAGATGCGATGCGGGATAGGGCCACCCACCTGAGCTTCAAGAAACTCTACCAGTTTTTGCAAACGCGATGGAAGAATGAGGTGATAATC
>DYPU01000002.1 GCA_020719725.1 Anaerolinea sp.
CCATCGTGCCTACGTTAAGATGTGGTTTGCTGCGGTCAAATTTCTGCTTCGCCATCTTTCTCTCCTTGAAAAATAGAACAGAGTCCAGATTCAGCAACAGAGCCCTCGATGGGACTTGAACCCATGACCTCGCCCTTACCAAGGGCGTGCTCTGCCAACTGAGCTACGAGGGCATTACGTGCTGCCGGGATTTTCCCGGAAGGTGGGCGGTGAAGGATTCGAACCTCCGAAGGCTTCTGCCAACTGATTTACAGTCAGTCCCCGTTGGCCACTTGGGTAACCGCCCAAACTTATTGTTCAGCTTTTATCGGCTGAGGGCCTGGTCTTACTTGCTTGAAGTTAGACAAAGCTTTCCGCAGACAAAAAATGACTATTGTAAAGTGCTTCTTGAGCCGACGACGAGAATCGAACTCGTAACCTTCCGCTTACAAGGCGGGTGCTCTGCCGATTGAGCTACGTCGGCGTCGAGAGCTTGCCGATTAAGCGGGCAAATTATACCAAAGCATATCTGGCGAGGCAAGGCTAACGAGAAAGTTTCAGCCTGGGTGACTGCCTATTGTGCGGCCATACAGGCTAAGGGTCATTCGCGCGGATGCGGAGTCTATCAGAGTTCTGTTTGGGAGTCAAGTCTCGTATGTTATAATTTTGACGATAAAATCTGTTTAGAGAGGCTAAAATGACGAAAAAGGGTCGTGTTTTTTCTGGCGCTCGTCCTACCGGACGCCAACATCTTGGTAATTATTTGGGCGCAATCAAAAATTATGTTGCTTTGCAAGACAATTATGATTGTGTTTATTGTATTGTGGATTTACATGCGCTGACTACGGTGGAAACAACCGCAGATTTGAAGCAAAATACCTATGAAATGGCGTTAGATTGGCTTGCGGCGGGCATTCGGCCTGAAGAAACGACCTTATTTGTTCAATCTCATGTGCCTCAGGTGACAGAATTGCACACTATCCTTTCAATGGTGACACCTTTGGGGAAATTAACGGATTTGCCAACCTTTAAGGAAAAGGTGCGTCAGAACGAGGGCAATATTAATTATGGCTTGGTGGGGTATCCGGTTTTGATGACGGCGGATATTGTGCTATATCGTTCGGATGTTGTGCCGGTGGGTATTGATCAGGCTCCTCATATTGAGTTTGCGCGTGAAATTGTTCGTTCTTTTAATTATCGGTTTCAGACCAAGGCTTTGCTTGAGCCGCAGATGAAAAATACCGAGATTCCCAAGGTGTTAGGGATTGACGGTAAGGAAAAAATGGGTAAGAGCTTGAATAATCATATAGAATTGGCTGCAACTCCGGATGAGACGCGCCTGCGGGTGATGCAGATGGTGACTGATCCACAACGAATGAAGCGTACTGATCCGGGCAATCCCGATATTTGTAATGTTTTTTCGATGCACAAGATTTTTACCCCAGCCGAAGATGTGGAAATGATTAACCGTGAGTGTCGCGTGGCCGGAATTGGATGTGTCGATTGTAAAAAACGGTTTGCTGAAAATCTTAATAAGTCTTTGGATCCATTTCGGACCAGGCGTGCAGAAATTGGCAAAAATCCGGAAGATGTTTGGGATATTTTGCACGAGGGCGCCAAGCGGGCCAGGGTGATTGCGGAAAAGACCATGCAAGATGTGCGGGCAGCGGTGCAGTTGCCTTAGGATGTTTGGCATTTTTGGACGTTGGTGCGTAATTCGTGTTAGGCGGATTACGCATTTTTTTTAGGAGGCAGAATGCGGGCGCTGGTGCAACGGGTAAGTTCTGGTAAGGTTTCGGTGGATGGAAAAGTGGTTTCCGCAATTTCGCGCGGCTTGGTTATTTTTTTGGGCGTTGGGCATGGCGATGGCGAAGCTCAGGCGGCCTGGCTGGCTGAAAAAATTGCTCATTTGCGGGTTTTTGAAGATTCTGGTGGCAAGATGAACCTTTCTCTGGTGGATGTTGGCGGCGAGGCGCTGGTGATTAGCCAATTTACGTTATATGCTGATGTGCAAAAGGGGCGTCGGCCTTCTTTTGTTGAGGCGGCTTTGCCTGCTTTGGCGGCTCCGCTGGTTGAAAAGTTTACGGAAATGTTACGCCAGCAGGGGATTCCTGCTGGCGTAGGTGTTTTTGGGGCCCACATGTTGGTAGAGATTTATAACGACGGTCCAGTAACCCTTTGGTTGGAGCGCGTTTAGTGGGTTTCTGTTACTTTTCGAATGGTGCGTGGGGCCTCGGTGTCAAATCCGCGAGTACGGGTGAGGTGATAACAGAAGAGTTGGGCCGGGATGATGGCGATGATCGGCGAAAGCCATTCGGGGATGCCGGCTGGAAGCTGGATGGGCGATTGGGCCAGCGCTAGCGCTTCGGGCGAGTCGGAAATGATGGTTAGCTCGGCGTGATGGGTTTCGCGCAGGGTGCGAAGCAGGGGCAGCATATCTGGCAGGATGATGCCGGAGGGCGCAGCGACGAAGACGGGGAAGCCTCGCTCTACCATGGCGATTGGCCCATGTTGGAAATCGGCGGTGGAGTAGGGCTCGGCGACAGAGTAGGTCAACTCTTTTAGTTTCAAGGACCATTCAAAGGCGGTGGCGTAGTTAAAACCGCGTCCAATGACGACACAGTGTTCCATATAACGGAAGCGTTCTGCCAGCCGGGCGATTTCTTCATCCAGCGCTAAGACTTGTTGAGCCCAAATGGGGAGTTTTTGTAGTTCGGCGCGGCGCACGTCGTCGTCGGCTAGTTCGACGGAGAGCAGGGCCATGGCGAGCAGTTCGGCGGTGTAGGTTTTTGTGGCGGCGACTGCCTTTTCTGGCCCGGCGGCGATGTCGATGACGAAGTTGGCGGCGTGGGCGAGGGGGGAATCGGGGGCATTGGTGATGGCGAGCGAGGCGCAGCCTTGGCGTTTGCCTTCGTCAACTACGGCGATAATATCTGGTGATTGACCGGATTGAGAGACGGCGGTGATGAGTGCGCCATTAAGTTTTGGCATTTGTTGGTAGTAGGTGAACAGGGAGGGGGTTGCCAGCGCTACAGGGAGATGATTGTATGCGCCCCACATATAGTTGGCGTAACGCCCGGCGTTATCCGAGGTGCCTCGGGCGGCGAGAAAGACGTAGGCCGGGTCTATTTTGCGAATTTCTGTGGCAATTCTGGTTATTTCGCTTTGTTTTCCAAGCAGGCCTTGGATGATGGTTGGTTGTTCGTGAATTTCGGAATGCAGGCTCATGGGTGACTCCTTGTTGAGTAAAAAAATCCTAAAGGTTTCAAAAATCTTTAGGATTTTACTCTTAAAGTTCTGAATTCTCTTTTAGCCATTGCAGTACGTCGCCTGTTTTGGTGAAGGCCAGGGCTGTGACGGTGTCGGCTGCGCCGTAGTAGATGGCGACGCGGTCAGTCGGTTGATCGTAGAGCGCGGCGCAGGGAAAGGCGACGTTGGGAACATCACCAACGCATTCGTAGGGTGTTTGCGGGGCGAGTAGGTAGGCAGAGCCGCGGTAAATTACTTTCCAGGGTTGTTCCAGGTCGAGCAGGGCTGCGCCGAAGGAGTAGACGAATCCGTTGCAGGAGGTTAGAACGCCGTGATAGAACAGCAGCCAGCCTTCGGGGGTTTCGATGGGGGTGGGGCCTGCTCCAATTTTGGTGGATTGCCAGCCGCTTTTGGTGCCCATTACAAAGCGGTGTTCTCCCCAGTGAATCAGATTGGGGCTTTGGCTAAGGTAGATGTCGCCAAAGGGGGTGTGGCCGTTATCGCTTGGCCGGCTGAGCATGACATATTTGCCGTTAATTTTGCGGGGAAAGAGGACGCCGTTGCGATTGAAGGGCAGCAGGGCATTTTCTAAGAAGTGGAATTGTTTAAAGTTGTAAGTGTAGCCCACGCCAATGGTAGGGCCATGGTAGCCATTACACCAGGTGACGTAGTAGCGGTCTTCGAGCCAGGTAACGCGCGGGTCATAGCGGTATTGATAGCGGCCAATTTCGGGGTCGTTGCATTGCCATTCAATTGGGTTTGGGTCAAGCGTCCAGTTCAGCGCATCTGCGCTGCGGCCAGTGTGTAAGTTCATTTCGCGTTTTTTGTTATCACAACGAAAGACCCCTGCAAAAGCGCCTTGGTATGGAACAACCGCGCTGTTAAAGATGCTGTTTGAGGTTGGGATCAGGTCACGTGGGATGATGGGATTGGCTTCATAACGCCAAATGACATCGTTATTGTTGGCCGGACGATCTTGCCAGGGAATATTGGGGATATTGGGTTTCATGCGACTCTCCTCGTGAAAACATTTTTTTTGGCATTTACCCCGTTTGGGTAAGAAAAAATTGGCTTGGCTTTTGTGTGACCGGTCACCTTACCCATTTGGGTAGGGTGACTTTTTGTTTTCAGAAAAAAAGTCCTATTTTTCTCTTGACTCGTTGTTAAAAAAAGGTTAATATGAAACCGGTTACTGAAACCGGTTTCAGAGATTGTATCATGGATAATTATGACTCGTAAATCTTCGTCTGTGACCATTCGTGATGTTGCCCGCCAGGCCAGTGTATCTGTGGCTACTGTGAGTCGTTTTATCAATCAGACGGCTCCGGTCTCGGATGATGTTGCAGAGCGAATCCAAGCAGTGATGAAAAATTTGCGGTATACGCCGCATATCGCGGCCCGAAACCTGGCGACAAATCGCACCAATGCAATTGGTTTGATGGTTTCTTTCAATATGTACGGTGATTTTTTTGGCCCAATGCTGAATGGAATTGAGTCTGTGGTAGGAGAGCACGGCCTGAATCTGCTGATCTCTACTAATAACCTTGCTTTGCGCGGTGGGCATGGCGGAATGCCGCTTGGCCCGAATAACGCCGACGGGTTGATTGTTTATGCAGACAGTATGGATGATGTGGATATTCATCATTTTTATGAAATGGAATTTCCGATGGTGATGGTTTATCGAAAGCCGCCAGAAGGTTTAAAAATTCCATGTATAAATATCGAAAACAAAGCCGCCTCACATAAAATTGTTGAACATCTTATCAAAGTACATCATCGTCGTCGTATTATTTATTTGCGTGGGCCTGAAGGACAACAGGACTCTTATTGGCGCGAGTTGGGATACCGCAAAGCGCTCGATGAGAATGGTATCGAATACGATCCGCTGTTGGTTTTGCCAGGTGAATTTGAGCGACATATTGCATCCATGACGATTACGGATGCTTTATTGAATGGCCTGGAGTTTGACGCTGTTTTTGCCGGAGATGATGACGCTGCGGTTGGCGTGATGGGAGCCTTGCGGGATGCTGGCAAACGTGTGCCGCAGGATGTCTCGGTGGTTGGATTTGATGATCAGCGCACCTCCTCCTTTTTGACCCCAGCTTTGACCACTGTTCGCGCTCCGACGCTGGAGGTTGGCCGGGTGGCTGCCCAGCAGTTGATTAACCTGATGCGTAATGGTGAGGCCGAGTGTGAAATTCTTCTTCCTACCGAAATTGTCATCCGTGAATCTTGCGGGTGTCATACCTCTTAGATCTCAACCTCTTGTTTAAGCCTTGAAAGGAGGCGTAACCGTCATAGAGATTTTCAACCTGTTATTGACCACGTCAAGTTGTGCTCACTATTCCAAAAGGAGAATAATCACCATGAAAAAGTTGTCTGTTGTTGCGATTTTGCTTCTGATTGCGTCCATGATTTTGGCCGCTTGCGCTCCGGCTGCCCCCGTTGCTGAAGAAGCCGCTCCCGTTGCTGAGGAAGCCGCTCCCGCTGCCGAAGGTAAAGTTCAGGTGCGTTGGTTTGTTGGCCTTGGCACCGGCACCAACCCCGAGCAGGTCGCTGTTCAGGAAGAAGTTGTGGCTGATTTCAACGCTTCCCAAGATCAAATTGAACTCGTTCTCGAGATTGTGCCTTACGACAGCGCCCGCGATACCCTGGCGACCCAAATTGCCTCGGGTAGTGGCCCCGATATTATTGGCCCAGTAGGTTGGGGTGGTTCCAACGCTTTCTATGGTCAATGGCTGGATGTTGCTCCCTACATTGAAGAAACTGGTTTCGACACCAGTATCTTTGATCCCGCTCTGGTCAAGTTCTATCAGACCGAAGAAGGCCAAATTGGTTTGCCCTTCGCCGTGTTCCCCGGTGCCGTTTATTTCATGCCCTCCATGTTTGACGAAGCCGGCCTGGCTTATCCTCCCCAAAAGTACGGCGAAAAGTACGTACTCGATGGTGCGGAAGTTGACTGGACTTGGGATGTTATGACCGAAGTTGCCAAGCGTCTGACCGTGGATGCCAACGGCCTTTCCTCTGTTGAAGAAGGTTTTGACCCCACCCAGATCGTTCAAGTTGGTTACAGCCCGCAATGGCAGCACCCGAACTCGGTTGCGACCTTCTTCGGCGCTTCCAAAATCTTTGAAGGCGATACCAAGGGTTCCTACAAGTCGGCCATTCCTGATAACTGGAAAGCCGCCTGGCAGTGGTACTACGATGGTATGTACGGCGCACAGCCCTACATGGCTACTGGCCCGCTCTCTGGTTCTCCCGAATTTGGTAATGGCAACCTCTTCAATGCTGGTAAAGCTGCCATGGGCCTGTCCCAGACCTGGTACACCTGCTGCTTGGGCGATTTCGCCAAGGTCAATGAATTCCAACTTGGTATTCAACCGATGAGCGCTGACGGTGTTGTCCACGGTCGTATCGACGCCGACACCTTCCGCATCTGGAAGGGTACTGCCCACCCCAAAGAATCCTTTGAAGTTTTGGCTTACCTCATCACCACTGGCGGCGACAAACTCCTGTCCGCTTACGGTGCCATGCCCGCCATTGCCTCCAAGACCGAAGCCTTCTTTGAAAAGAAAGCTGTTGATTATCCCTTCGTCACCGCTGAAAGCTGGGATGTGTTTGTTCAGGGTCTCGCTTATCCCGATACCCCCAGCGCCGAACAGTACATGCCCAATTGGACTGAAGCGTTTGCTCGTATTCAGACCTTCGGTGATTTGATGAACAATACTCCTGACCTCGACTTTGATGCTGAGTTCCAGAGGTTGCAAGATGACTTGACGGCCATCTACAACAAGTAATTTGTAATAGAGTTTTCAGGCGGACCAGCCTTCGGGTTGGTCCGCCTCCCTTACTTCTAATAAAGGAGTGCCTCATGTTTGAGCAACTCAGCAATCTCCCCAAATTACCTTCCCTGAGCAGTATTCGCAAAATGTCAGCCCTGACACGTCGTGAGATGTATCTTGGGTTGGGATTTTTGTCTCCATGGATTATCGGTTTTTTGGTTTTTACCGTCATCCCACTGGTCGCCAGCCTGGTTTTTAGTTTCATGGACTTAAAAATTACCGATGGTATTTTTACGTCTCCAAAATTTGTCGGTTTGCAGAACTATGTCGATATGGTGCAAGACCCCCAAGTCTGGAGCACTGGCGCAACCAAAGGATCGATGTGGATCACAGTGAAGTTTGGGCTGCTTGCCTTGCCGGTTGGTATATTCTTACCACTGCTCCTGGCGCTCCTGATGAACAACAAAAACCTTAAGGGCCAAAATTTTTTCCGCAGCATGTTTTACATGCCTTATATTGTGCCTTTTGTAGCATCGGTTTTTCTGTGGGGCGGTATGCTCAACCCCGAAACAGGTTGGATTAACCGGGCTTTGATGGAACTGGGAATGCCAAAAGAATCTTTACCCACCTGGGCCAATGACATCAACTGGGTTTATCCGAGCTATGTCATTATGGGCATTTGGGGGGTTGGTAACGCTATGCTTATTATGTTGGCTGGCCTGCAAGGCGTTCCTACTGAACTATATGATGCTGCCCAAATGGATGGCGCCAACCCATGGCAAACTTTTTGGAATGTCACCTTTCCAATGATTTCGCCGGTAATTTTTTACAACCTAGTCTTGAGCGTGGTGGGGCTATTCCAATATTTTCTGGTGCCACTGGTGGTTAATAATGGCACGGGGCGTCCAGGCGGCGCAACCTTATTCTACAATTTGTACTTATATAAAACATTCTTTGTATATCAAGACATGGCATACGGCTCAACCCTGGCATGGGTACTATTTGCCGTGATACTGGTTGTGACTGTTGCGCTGTTTTCCACTGCCAAATATTGGGTTTATTACGCAGGGGATTCCCGTTCCTAACGAGGAGATGAGAGATGAAAATCACACGAACCAACATCTTAAACGGGTTGAATTCAACCTTTATAACTCTCCTTGTGCTTGCCATTTTGGTTATTTTCCTTTCCCCGTTTGCCTTTATGGTCTTTACTTCGCTAAAGACCCAGGATCAAATCTCGGTGATTGGTGCTCCTATTTGGCCCGCAGCCCCCTCCACCTTTGACTATAACGGCAAAGCTCTGGAAGTCTATACCGTTCCAGCCAACACTTGTGTAGGCAGTGACCCGGCCGACACCTCCACCGTCGATTTAGGCATTTTCAAAAAAGGTCGCCAGGAAAGCATTTTTGTTGATCCAAATAACCTGGATCGTGGCGAGTTTACCTGCAAAGTTTCTTATCGCGCGCTGGAACGACCCTGGAAGTTTTCGCCCACCTGGTCGAACTACACCGAAGTATGGGAAACGATTGAGTTTCCAAAGTTACTTTGGAATACCTTTATGTACGCCGTACTATCAAACGTGGGCGTAATTATTTCCTGCACCCTGGTGGCCTATGGCTTTTCCCGGTTCCGCTTCCCGGGGCGTGATTTTCTGTTTGTGTTGCTCATTTCAACAATTTTCCTGCCGGGAACGGTAACAGTTATTCCGCAATTTGCTTTCTTCCAGAAAATTGGCTGGGTGGGCACCTGGTTGCCGCTGATTGTTCCCACTTTTTTTGCGAATGCCTATGATGTTTTTCTCATGCGCCAATATTTTATGACTTTGCCTCGTGAACTGGATGAAGCTGCCATGATTGATGGCGCAGGCCCCTTCCGCGTCCTCTTCTCGGTCATTTTGCCCCAGTCTTATCCTGTGCTGATGGCTGTCACCGTTTTCCACATTGTTTATGCCTGGAATGACTATTTTGGCCCGCTCATTTACCTTTCCACCAACCGTGAAAACTGGCCTATTTCCATTGCGCTTTCCACCTTCAATGGCATTTACGGGCAAAAGCCGCAACTCATTCAAGCCGGTGCTTTGATGACCCTTATCTTGCCGCTGATCCTCTTCTTTGTTGCACAGCGCTTCTTTGTCCAGGGCATTGTTGTGACCGGGGTTGAAAAATAATATGAGAAACGTAAAACGTAACCTTCGCCCAATCTTCATACTCATTACGTTTTACGTTTCTTTCTTTGCTCTGCTGGCCTGCACTGCCCAGCCGGTCAGCCTGCCGATTGTCACTGAACCCGCGCCTGCCGCACCAACACCTATTTCATTGCCAACTTTTACGCCTGCGCCGTCCCCCGTCCCCGGCGGCTTGTATGTGGACGCGGGTCAGTCTTTAGGCCAAATTAGCCCTGTTTTTTATGGCACAAACTGGGGCCCCTGGTTGGGCGTTCCCCCGGCGATGCTGCCAACCATTTCATCTCTTGGGTTGAAAATAATCCGCTTCCCTGGTGGCCATTGGGGCGACCAGAACACTGTTAGCAAAAGCCAGATTGATATGTTGATGTCTTTCTGTAAGCAGTGGGGAGCCGAGCCGTTTTTCCACGTTCGGCTGGCGGGTAGCAGCCCTGCCGAAGCTGCCGAGATGGTGCGTTATGTCAACATTGAAAAAGGCTATCATGTTCGTTACTGGGGGATCGGTAATGAAGCTAATTTATTTGCCAATGATCAAGTTATGAATTTGCCGGGCTATACTGCCGAGCAATTTTCTACCGATTGGCGTTTTTTTGCCGAGGCGATGAAGGAAGTTGACCCTTCGATCAAGCTGATAGGGCCCGAAACTAGCCAGTTTATTGCGCAACCAACGGCCAGTTACGGTAACGAGTTTGATGAGTGGTTGATCACTTTCCTTAAGAAAAATGCTGATTTGGTGGATGTGGTGGCCGTTCATCGTTATCCCTTCCCGGCCTCCGTTCAGAGCGGCCCGCCCACCAAAGACCAGTTGCGCGCCAACTCGGTTGAGTGGGACACAATCATTCCTCGATTGCATAGCCTGGTGCGCGAACATACCGGGCGTGATTTACCGGTTGCCATTACCGAGCTAAATTCGTCCTGGTCTCCTAATACCGGCGGCGAAGCTACCATGGATTCGCACTTTAACGGAATCTGGTTTGCAGATGTGATGGGCCGCATGATTAAGCAGGATACCTTCATGCTTCAACAGTTTGCCGTCAGTGGAAAATTTGGCATGATGGGCCGCGACCAGCTTTTTAGCCAGGGACTGGTTTACCAGATGTACAACCGTTTTGGCACAGAACGCATCTATGCCGCGACCGATCAACAATATGTCACCATTTACGCCGCAAAACGCCCGGATGGGGCCCTAACCTTGATGGTGATTAACCTGAATTCGGGGCCGAAAACGATAGAACTAAAGGTGGACGGTTTTCAAGCCGATCAAGCGGAAGTTTGGCTATTGGATTTGGAACATTCTGCCGAACAGGTTGCCTCGGTTTCCTTTAGCGCGGTCAATACACTTAGCCTTTCCCCAGAATCCGTTACGCTTTATATTTTGCCCGCACCCTAAAAGGATATTTCTGTGAGGCGCCAATTTTTTATCTTGAGCTTTATTTTTCTTCTCCTGGGGGGATGTCTACCGCAGAAGACATCCCCCTCTCCTTTGATTGAGCCGGTTTTGCCAACCCCGGCGGCAGTTCGTTTTCGGGTATTGGCTTATGTGACGGAAGATACCATCCCTGAGTTGATTGCTTACGAGAAGCTGACGCATATCAACTATGCTTTTTTACTGCCTCGCGCGGATGGAACCTTTCGGGATGTGACCAACCCCTGGAAGTTGAAAAAAATTATCGAAATGGCGCACCAGCGCGATGTGAGTGTGCTGGTTTCGGTCGGTGGCTGGGGGCTTCACAACGAGTTTGAAGCTATCGCCGTAGACCCGGCGCTGCGCGCGGTTTTTGTCCAAAATTTGGCCGATTATGCCGAAAAATATCAACTGGATGGCATCGATATTGATTGGGAATACCCGGTTGCGGGATTGTCAGATGCTAATTATCTGGCGCTGATGCGTGAGCTGCGCGCGGCTTTGCCTGCCGGGATTTTATTGACCACGGCTGTGCCAGCTTACGGAGACAACGCGGAGGGTATTCCGGCGGAAGCCTTTGAAGTGCTGGATTTTGCCAACTTGATGGTCTACGATATGGCGCATGAGGCCCATGCCACGTTGGAAATGGCTGAACAGGCTCTGGAGTATTGGGCTGGGCGTGGGTTGGCGCGTGAAAAAATGGTATTGGGTGTGCCTTTTTACAGCCGTCCTGGTGAGGTTCCGTATCGCAAATTGGTTGCCAGTGATCCTGCTGCGGCTCAGGTGGATCGCTTTGAGTTTGCTGGGGCGATGCAGTATTACAACGGGATTCCAACCATGCAGGCCAAGACCCACCTGGCTTTGGAACGCGCTTCGGGAATTATGTTTTGGGCTTTGTCGCAAGATGCGACGGATGAATATTCTTTGTTGTCTGCAATTCACCAGGTGGTAACCTCTCAACCTTAAGAGTTTTGATGCTTTTGCGTGGCCCATTCAGGGAACGGTGATTGGTCCCGTTCCCTTTTCTTTCACCAATTTTCATTGAGGTTATCATGAATCATATTTCTCCGGCAGTTCGCACGATTTTGTTGGTTTGGTTGGGCTGGTTTGTGGTTTTGTTCGGAATTCAGGTGGTGACGCCGATGCGTTTAAACCTGAAACGGCCCGATCAAGCCGTGGCCTGGTCGGCTCAGGAAACAACCCTGGCAAACAAAAAAAATAATCCGCTGATTGCTGATCCGTTTTTGAATGAGCAGGTTTCGTGGGATTCGGAATATTACCTTTCGATTGCGCTGCATGGCTATGATGATCGCAGCGCAGGCATGGATTGGCTGACCTCCGATTCTGGTGAGGAGCGTTCGCTCAATTATGCTTTTTTCCCGCTTTATCCCCAGTTAATCAATCTTTTCTATCGCATTTTGGCTCCGTTTACGGCTCCGCTGACTGATTTGGCGCGGGGCGCGCTGGCTGGGGTGATGGTTTCGCTCTTGGGTACGTTGGCGGCCATGTTTGCGCTTTATGACATGCTGGCTGGTGAAATGGACGAAAATGACCGTTTGCGGGCTGTTTTCTATTTTCTTATTTTCCCCTCGGCCTTTTTTATGGCGATGGTGTACACCGAGGGCTTGTTTATGGGGATTTCTTTTAGCGTTTTGGCGCTCAGTAAGCGTGGAAAATGGGTGTGGGCCTCACTGTTGGCAATTCTCGCGCCCTGGACGCGGGCGGTGGGGGCGGCTTTGTTCATTGCGCTGGCTGTGCGCTGGCTGCTTAGTGTGGATTGGAAGCAGCCGCTCAGGCCTCAGGTGACTCGTAATTTTTTTATGCAAGGATTATTCGCCACGTTTCCAGCGCTTTCTTACTATGCCTGGCGTTTATCAGACTTTGGCAAAGGTTGGGAAGTGGCTCAGCAGTGGTTTGGCCGCGTGGAATTGGGCTTTCAGCAAACCCTGGGCGCGTACGCCTGGCAGTTGGAACACGCCGCCACTCACCCTGAATCGCAGGTTTATTTTGCGCTGGATTTTCTCTGTCTGGCATTGGCCGTGCTGTCCAGTCTGGTCTACTTGCGGAAAGACCCGGCCCTGGCTTTGTTTGGGCTGGCGGTCATCATTCTTTCGGCTTTTAGCGGCGGCGGACAAGGCCTGGCGCGTTATGTTTTGCCTGTTCCGGCCATGTATATCACTTTGGCGCGTTTGGGCCGCAACCCGGCCTTCGACCGCACCTGGACGCTTGCCAGCGCTTTTACGATGGGCCTTTCAGCGGTCTTATTTGCGTTTGATTTTTGGGTTGGATAATTTTGACGACGAGACAGATCACCTGGGCTTTTTTGACAGCCTGCGCTGTATGGGCCGCGGCTTGCAGCGCTGCTGAGACTGGGCTTCCGGCAACGCCTGCCCCAACAGCTACCCCTGTCCCTGAATATGCAGCGCTTTCCCATATTTATTTTGGCGTTTTTTCGGCTGGAACTGAGCTGGAGCAAGAACTGGGCCAAAAATTTACAGCGCAATTGTATTACCACCGCTGGGGAGCGCCATTGGGTATTCAGACCTTTGCAGAAAATGCCAAAAATGGCTGGATAACAATGCCTACCTGGGAATATCGCCCAAGTTTTGGCGTGGATAGCCCCTATATTTTGCAGCCTCTGAAAGCCATTTTGGACGGACAGCAGGATGACTATCTGCGGGCCTTCGCCAGGCAGTCCGCTACTTTTGGCAAACCCATCCTGTTGCGCTGGGGCCACGAAATGAACGGCGATTGGTATCCCTGGAGTGGCGCAAGAAATGGCGGCGCACTACCAGACCAATACGGCAACCTCCAAAAAGCGGATGGGCCAGAGCTATTTGTGGATACCTACCGCTATATACACAAAATTTTTGAGCAAGAACAAGCTGAAAATGTGCTCTGGGTCTGGTGTCCTAATGTGGCGATGACCGGCGCGCTGGGCGAACCCTGGAATGCAATTTCTAACTACTATCCGGGTGATGAATATGTCGATTGGTTATGCGTGGATGGTTACAACTGGGGTTCCAGCCAAAGCTGGAGTAAATGGCAAACGTTTGACGAAATTTATGCCGAAACGTATGCCCAGTTGCAAGCCATCAACCCATCCAAACCAATGATGATCGGTGAATTTGCCTCGTCCGAAGAAGGCGGCGACAAAGCCGCCTGGATTGCAGACACCTTTCAACGCATCCCAACCGCGTATCCACAACTCCGTATGATTTTCTGGTTTCACATCAACAAAGAAACTGATTGGCGAATTAATTCATCCCAGGCCAGCCTGGAGGCTTTCAAACAAGGGTTTTTAGACCCGGTTTGGGATGCAGAACCCTGGCCTGCACTTCTTCCATAATTTCGAAAGAGAGATTCATTATGCGCTACGGATATTTTGATGACAAAGCGCGCGAGTATGTCATCACTCGCCCCGATACGCCCTTACCCTGGATCAATTACCTTGGGTCGCAGGACTACTTCGGCCTCATATCTAACACTTCTGGCGGCTATTCTTTTTACAAAGATGCCCGCCTGCGCCGCCTGACGCGCTACCGCTACAACAATGCCCCGCTTGATATGGGTGGACGTTATATTTACATGCGCGACAACACCAGCGCCGAGTTTTGGTCGCCAAGCTGGATGCCGGTTCAGCGTAACTTGGACGAATATACCTGCCGGCACGGCATGGGCTATACGGTGATTGCCTCCAGCTATAACGGGATTCACACCCAGACCCGCACGTTCGTTCCACTCAATGAGACCCTCGAAATCTGGGAAGTGACCGTCACCAACCGGCGCGAAACTCCAGCCGACTTGAGCTTGTTCTCTGCCATCGAGTTTGCTCTGTGGGAGGCCAACGACGACGCCACCAACTTTCAGCGCAATTACTCCATCGGACAGGTTGAAATCGTCGATGACGTTATCTACCACAAAACCGAATACCGCGAACGGCGTGACCATTTTGCCTATTTTGCCTGTTCCGCTCCGCTGGCCGGGTACGACACCCAGCGCGAAACTTTTTTGGGCGCTTATCGGGGCTGGGATAGGCCGCTTGTGGTTGAACAAGGCCAATCGGGAGATAGCGAAGCGCATGGCTGGCAGCCGATTGGCTCGCAGCACGTCCGGCTGGCGCTTCAGCCGGGTGAGCAGAGCAAAATCATCATCCTGCTTGGCTATCACGAAAACCCCAAAGACGACAAGTTTGACCCGCCCGGCTCGCAGACGATTAACAAGAAAACCGTTTTGCCGGTTATTGCCAGATATTTGAACCCGGCCCACGTGGAGGCCGCTTTTGCGGAATTGTTCAATTCGTGGACGGCGCTGCTCGCCAAATACCAGGTTCAATCACCGGATGAGCATGTCAACCGCATGGTTAATATCTGGAATGCCTATCAGTGCATGGTGACGTTCAACATGAGCCGCTCGGCCTCTTATTTTGAGAGCGGCATTGGGCGCGGCATGGGATTCCGCGATTCGAATCAGGATTTGCTCGGTTTTGTTCACATGATTCCGGAGCGCGCCCGTGAGCGTATTCTCGATTTAACGGCCACCCAACTTAAGAACGGCGGGGCTTTCCATCAATATCAGCCGCTGACCAAGCGTGGCAACAATGATGTCGGGACGGGTTTCAACGATGATCCGGCCTGGTTGGTTTTAGGTGTAACGGCTTATATCAAAGAAAGCGGTGATTTTAGCATTCTGAATGTGCCGGTTCAGTATGAAAACGAGCCGGGCAGTGAAATGCCGCTTTACGAACATCTTCAGCGCGCTTTGCAATATACGCTGGAGCGGCTGGGGCCTCATAACCTGCCGCTAATTGGCCGGGCCGATTGGAACGACTGCCTGAACCTGAACTGTTTTTCGGATACTCCTGGTCAGAGCTTTCAGACCACTACCAGTAAAGATGGCCTGGTTGCCGAAAGCGTGTTTATTGCCGGGTTGTTTGTGCTGGCTTGCAAGGAAATGGAAAAAATTGCGAATTATGGAGTAGGAATTACCAATTCCCTAATTTCTACTTCGCAATCTGCCAACTTGCAATTCAAAATTAATCCCCCAGAATTCTACGCAACCGCTGCCGCCGAGATGGAAAAGACCGTTTGGGCGGCAGGTTGGGATGGCGAATGGTTCCGGCGCGCCTATGATGATTTTGGCAACCCGCTAGGCTCGCAGGAAAACGCCGAAGGGCAGATTTTTATTGAGCCGCAGGGCATTTGTGTGATGGCCGGGTTGGGAATTGAGAATGGGAATGCCATTAAAGCGCTCAATTCGGTGGAGAAGCACCTTGCCACGCCGCACGGAATTGTGCTCCAGCAGCCGGTTTTTAGCCAGTATTACCTTCACCTGGGCGAGATTTCTTCTTATCCGCCTGGTTACAAAGAAAATGGCGGCATTTTTTGCCACACCAACCCCTGGATTATGCTTTCCGAAGCCAAAGCCGGGCGCGGCGATAAGGCGTTTAGCTATTACAAGCGTATTTGTCCCTCAGCCCGCGAGAGCATCAGCGAAGTGCATCGCTGCGAGCCATACGTTTATGCTCAGATGATTGCGGGAAAGGATGCCCCGACCCATGGCGAGGCTAAGAACTCCTGGCTGACGGGAACTGCCGCCTGGAACTATGTCGCTATTACTCAGGGCATTTTGGGCGTCAAACCGGCTTACAACGGCCTGGAAGTTGCGCCGGTTTTCCCATCCGATTGGAGTGGCTACGAAGTGGTGCGCCTGTTCCGGGGGGTGCGTTACGAACTGACGATTAAGCGGCATGGGCCTGGGAACGAAATTCGCCTGTTTGTGGAAGGTCAGCCGGTGGCTGGGAACATTATCCCCTTGCCCGCGGCTGGGGTGGATACTGTGCGAGTTCGTGTGGAGTGTGGAAGTTCTGCTTCCACTTTGTAAAAATAGCAGGGCCACCCCTGCAATGTAATCAAATGATAGTTGGAACCATGAAAAAAATTCTATTTGCCTGTTGTCTAATTTTTTCTCTGTTACTGACGGCTTGTGGTGTGGGTGTTTCGGCTGCTGAAGCAACGCCAACGCCTTACCCGACCCCGGTGCGTAAGGCGTTTACCGTGCAGCGTGGGGATATTGTGGTGGAGGCGCGTTTGTCGGGACGGGTTTCGCCGCTGGCGCTGACAACCGCCTCATTTGCCATGAGCGGTAAGGTGAGCGATGTCTATGTTCAGCCGGGCGATACGGTGATTGCTGGGCAGTTGCTGGCCGAGTTGGCTGAGGTGCAGGCGCTTAAATCGCAGGCCAGTAAAACCGCAGTGGAGATTCGGCGGGCCGAAATTGCATTGGAAATTGCTGAATTGACCCTGCAAAAATATAAGGCTGAGAGTCGTCCGTCTTATGATGTGCGCGGCCAGGAATTGCAAGTGGAACTGGCCCAGATGGCTTATAACGATGTTCTTTTGGGATTGGGCATTGATCCAGACAGCAATCAGGAAGATACGCTCGAGGCGCAGGTGGCTCAGGCGCGGGTTTTTGCTCCGGCAGATGGTATGATTCTTTCTGGTGTCAGCGTGGGCCGCTCGGTTAGCCCCAATAACCCGGCTTTTGTCATTGGTGATGGCGAGCAGTTGGAAGCTGTGGCGCAGTCGGATGCGAACAAGCTCGATAGCGAGATTAGAGAAATGTTCGAAGGCATGGCGGTGCAGCTTGCGCCCGATGCCAACCCGGCGGTTTTGCTAACCGGGAAAATCCGGCAGCTTCCTTCTCCTTATGGTACTGGCCCCAGCGATGATCGCTCAGTTTATATTAGCCTGGAACAGCCCGCTTCGGCAGAGACGTATCAGGTGGGTGATAAGGTGACGGTGACGGTGATTCTTGCCAGCAAAACCGGCGTTCTTTGGCTACCTCCCGATGCCATTCGCTCGGCGGGCGGGCGCACATTTGTCATCATCAACAGCCCCGAAGGCCCAAAACGCATCGAAGTGGAAGTTGGCCTTAAAACCCTCGCAATGGTTGAAATTCGCTCTGGACTGGCTGAAGGGCAGATGGTTGTCGCGCCATGAGCATTTTTTCTGGCCTGGTCTCGTTTGCCTTGCAAAGCTGGACAACCGCCGGTTTTGCGCTCAAACGCTTGCTCACCGAGCGTTTTCTCAGCCTGGCGGCCATTGCCGGGTTGATGGTCGCTTCAGGATTTATCCTGAGCGTGCCACTCTACGCCGAAGCAACTTATTTCCGCTTATTTCGGGATGAACTTTTGGCCGGACGCGAAAAAGACCTGACCAGCCGCCCGGCTGATTACGCTCCGATGGCCTTTACATTCGAGCTAAAAGCAGCCGGGCGACAAAGCCCCCAGTGGAAAAATGTGGTCGAACTCGATCAGTACCTGGCTGGTGAGGCCCTGCGCACCCTCAACTTTCCCATTTTGCAAGCCGTGCGCCGTTTTAGAACGGAAGGCTATTTTGTTTACCCGCCCTACAACCCTGATAATCCCGATACTCAATTTCGGCTGACCTCGGTTAAGCTGGCTTTTATTACCCCCATCACAGAAACCGTTGAGTTACTAAGCGGCAGCCTCCCGGCCCCGTTTGAACCCTCTCTACAAATTGGCGAACCGCTTGAAGTGCTGGCGAACGAGGCCATTGCCGCCGAGTTTGGGGTTCAGCCAGGGGATACCTACATCTTGCGTCAGGAAGGCGTCGATATTCCGGTGCTGGTGGTTGGCCTGTGGCACGCGATTGACCCAAAAGCACCCTACTGGGGCGGCCAGGTCGGCGATTGGTTTCTGGTAGACGAAGCCAGCTACACCGGCCCAATTAGCGACATCGTTAAAGATGAATTGAGCAGCAGCCTCTGGAGCATCGTCAGCGATGGCTCTGCCCTGCTTGCCAGCGACATCCCCCTACTTGATACCCGCATTCGTACCGTGGAAGAAAAAGCCGCCCTGCTCGTGCCAAAAACCACGCTCATCGCCTCCCCACTGGCCGCCCTGGCGCGCTACCGTCAGAACGCCCCAACCCTCACCTACCTGCTTTTTGCCTTTAGCGTCCCCATCTTGGGCCTAATTTTGGCCTTCATTGGCCTGGTTGCCGGCCTGTTTGTGGGCCAGCAACGCGGCGAAATGGCAATTCTGCGCAGCCGCGGGGCCAGCGCCCTGCAAGTCGTCTGGATTTCTCTACTGCAAGGGGTTTTACTTGGGGCAGTCGCGCTCAGCGGTGGCATCGGCCTGGGCTACCTCGTCACCCACAGCATTGGCAAAGCCCGCAGTTTTCTAGATTTCAGCGCCGCCGGCGGCCTGCGAGTCGTTCTCACACCCACCGTTTTAGCCTACGGCCTGCTCGGCATAGCCCTCATCTTGCTCCTTCAAATTCTCATCCCCACCCTCAGCGCCGCCGCCAATACCATCGTCTCCTACAAACAAGAACGCGCCCGAATGCAAAATCAACCCTGGTGGCAAAAATATTGGTTGGATTTGCTTTTGCTCATTCCCGCCGCCTATGGTTTATGGGTTTTACAAAAGCAAAGCCAGCAGGCGATTAAAGGAATCGAGGGGATTCCTGACCCGTTGCAAAATCCGCTCTTGCTGCTGGTTCCAGCCCTGGGCATTTTTGCGGTGGCACTCTTCACCCTGCGGCTTGTCCCCCATTTGATGGAATTGATCAGTCTGTTACTGCGCCCGACAAAAAGCGTCGGATTGCTGATGGCCGCTCGCACCCTGGCCCGTACCCCCGCCTTTTATAGCGCCCCGCTTGTTTTACTGATACTCACCCTGGGCCTTTCCGCCTTCACCGCCTCGCTGGCCCAAACCCTGGATAGCCAATTGACCAAACAAGTTTATTACAACATTGGCACCGATCTACGCCTCAGCGAAACCGGAACCACCGCCGCCGAAGAAGGCGCGGCGGCCAATTACACTTTCCGGGCCGTGGAAGAACACCTCGGCTTGCCGGGTGTCACCTCCGCCACCCGGGTTGGCCGCTACAACGCCTCGGCCCTGGCCGGGGATACTGCTGTCGAAGGGACTTTCCTCGCCATTCAGCGCGAAACCTTTGCCTCGGCAGCCTACTGGCAGCGCGATTTTGCCTCGCTTCAGCTTGGGGCACTGCTAAACGAACTGGCCGCCAACCCCAACGGGGTTTTGGTCCCAGAATCGTTTTTAACCAAACAAAAACTCAAGGTGGGTGATCTGCTAACCCTCGGTATCAGGACCGGGGTTGTCGGTCAATCGGTGCCACTTCAAGCCAAAATTGTAGGAACCTTCAAATTGTTTCCCACCTGGTACCCCGAATCGGGCCTCTTATTCGTGGGCAACCTGGATGAATTCTTTCTGCAAGCGGGCGGAGAATTTCCACACGAGGTCTGGCTTGAAACCACCCGTAACGCCGACCCAGAAGGGTTGGTTTATGCCGTGCGTGGCTACAGCATTTTGCTCGATCAGGATGCCGACCAGACGCGCCTGGTGGATAATGGCCTGAATACATTTGTCAACGCTTGGGCCTCGGCAGATGTGAACATTCGCGCCGAACAACGCCGTCCAGAACGCCAGGGCTTGTTTGGCCTGCTTTCAGTTGGTTTTGTGGCCTCAGCTTTGTTGACGGTGCTGGGGTTTTTGCTCTACGCTTTATTCTCCTTTCGACGGCGTTTCATCGAAATGGGGATGCTGCGCGCGGTTGGTCTTTCGGTGCGCCAGATGATTGCGCTTTTGGCCGCCGAACTGGCCTTTTTGGTCTTACTTGGAATTGGGGCGGGCACAGGGTTGGGCGTGTTTGCCAGCCGCCTGTTTGTGCCGTTTTTGCAAATTGGAGCCTCAGCCCAGTCACAATACCCGCCTTTTCAGATTGAAATTGCCTGGCTGTCGATTGTGCAAATTTACATCTTGTTTGGCGCTTTGTTTATTGTGGCGTTGGCGGTTCTTTCGCGTTTGCTGCTGCAAATGAAAATTTTCCAGGCCATCAAACTTGGGGATACCAGCTAATGAGCGCCGAACCGCTAATTTTGTGCGAAAATCTGGTCAAAATCTATCGGCTGGAGAGTCGTGATGGTTCTGACGCCTCAGTGGAAGTGCAGGCGCTGCAAGGCCTGGATATTGCCATCGCTGAAGGCGAGATGATTGGCATTGTGGGCGCGAGCGGCAGCGGTAAGTCTACTCTGCTTAATATTTTGGGTGGTCTCGACCGCCCCACTGGTGGCCGGGCGCTGGTGGCGCGCCAGGATTTGGGCCGCCTGAGTCAATCTGCGCTGGATGCTTATCGGCTTAACCAGGTTGGGTTTGTCTGGCAGCATGGCGCGCGCAACCTGATTCCCTACCTGACGGCTGAAGAAAATATCGAATTGCCGCTGACGCTTTCCGGCCAGGGCGGGGCCAAAGTCCGCCAGCGCGCGTTGCAATTGCTCGATCTGGTAGGGCTTTCTGCGCGGATCGGACATCGTATGGAAGAGCTTTCTGGCGGCGAACAACAGCGCGTGGCGATAGCGATTGCGCTTTCCAACCGCCCCAGCTTGCTGCTGGCCGACGAGCCAACCGGTGAACTGGATACGGCGACGGCCCAAACCATCTACGATCTATTGCGCGATCTAAACAAAAAGCTCAGCCTGACGATTGTCATTGTCAGCCATGATAGCGCCATTGCCCGACAGGTAGACCGGGTGGTAGCTGTGCGGGATGGCAAACTCGCCAGCGAAACAGTCCGCGTTCAAAAATCGGAGGGTGAACATCACCTCGAAGAACTGGCCGTACTGGATGCAGCGGGTCGCCTGCAACTTCCACGTGAATATCTGGAACATTTTCACATCCGGCGTCGCGTGCGCATTGAAGTGACCGAAGAGGGTATTTTGATTCGACCACCCCACAACGATCATCAAGGCTCGGAGCAGGTTGCCTTAGTTTCTGGGGTTGTCACCACTGCAGACGAGTTGTCAACGGTTAAAACAACGCTCTCCTGGATCGAAGCTCTCCGAAAGTGGTTGAAAACACGTTAATTTGTGGCGGCTGTGTTCGTACATGCAAGTCTGAACAACTGGGAAACCTAAAAAATAGGATGACCGAAACCTTTGCAATCCAAACCGAAGACCTGTGGCGCATTTATCCTACCCGCCACAACCCCGAAGGCGGCGTGGCGGCCTTGAGCGGGGTCAATTTGCGTGTGCCGCTCGGACAGGTTGTGGCGCTCAAAGGACGTTCTGGCAGTGGGAAAACAACCCTGCTAAATTGTCTGGCCGGTTTGGATCGGCCAACCTCTGGCATCGTGCGCGTTTTGGGGCGCGACCTGGCCCAAATGAGTGATGATCAACTGACGGTCTGGCGGCGTGAGCAGATTGGACTTATTTTTCAGTCTTTTGGCCTGCTGCCGACCCTCTCGGCCTATGAAAATATCGAGTTACTCTTGCGGATTAAGGGCGATGATTACGCCGTCCGCCATAAACGCGCGCTGGAATGCCTCGAAATGGTTGGCATGAGCCGTTGGCGCGATCACCGTCCTTATGAAATGTCGGGCGGGCAGCAGCAGCGCGTGGCGATTGCGCGCGCCCTGGCAAATCACGCCCAACTCATTATGGCAGACGAGCCAACCGGCGAATTGGACAGCAAAACGGCTGGTGAGATTTTGGCGTTTTTTCGCAGTCTGGTCGAAAGCGAAAAAATCACCATGCTGATGGTTTCACACGACCCGCTGGTGGATCAATATGTTCATCAGGTCTTTCTCTTAAAAGATGGCAATTTGGAAACCAAAATTTCATGAAACGCTTTTTGAGCTTTTTCCTGCTAGGTGCTTTTTTTCTTGCGTCTTGTGCGGCCCCAACCCCGGCCCTGCCAACCCCTTTGCCGACTCTTGCGCCCACTCCAACGCTGCTGCCGCCGATTTATACCGATTCTGCGCAACCCATCGAGGCGCGGGTGGAAGATTTGCTGACGCGCATGACTCTTGAAGAGAAAATCGGCCAGATGACTCAGGTGGAGAAAAACAGCATCGTAGCCGGGGAGATTACCCGCTACGGGATTGGGTCCATTCTAAGCGGCGGCGGGGGCAGCCCGCAGGGTAACAATACGCCCGTCGGTTGGTATGCCATGATAAACAGCTACCAACAAGAGGCGCTGGCAACGCGCTTGAAAATCCCGCTCATTTATGGCGTGGATGCCGTTCACGGACATGGCAACCTGCTAAATGCCACCATTTTCCCCCACAATATAGGCCTGGGCGCAGCCAACGACCCCGAACTGGTCGAAAAAATAGGGCGCGCCACTGCCGAAGAAATGCTTGCGACCGGCGTCCACTGGGATTTCGCGCCGGTGGTGGCTGTTGCGCAGGATGTGCGTTGGGGCCGCACCTACGAAGCCTACGGCGAGGTCGAGGCGCTGGTAACACCGCTCGGCGCAGCCTATGTGCGAGGAATGCAGTCGCTTTCGGCGGATGGAAGCCAGCTCCCAGGCCAAACCCTATTCAGTCTGGCAACCCCCAAACACTTTCTGGGTGATGGGGCCACTCTTTGGGATTCGTCTCGTACCGAAAACTATAAACTCGATCAGGGCAACATGCAGGTCAACGAAGAAACCCTGCGTCAAATTTATCTGCCGCCCTATCAAGCCGCCATTGAGGCCGGCGCAATGAGCGTGATGGCTTCTTTTAGCAGTTGGAAAGGCACTAAAATGCACGCCCAAAAATACCTGCTGACCGATGTGTTAAAAGAAGAGCTTGGATTTCAGGGTTTTATCGTGTCGGATTGGCAGGCCATTGACCAAATTAACCGCCAGGATTACTACGCCTCGGTTGTGATTGCCATCAATGCCGGAGTCGATATGAACATGGTTCCCTATGATTACCTGACCTTTATCGAAACTATGCAAAAAGCAGTCAGCCTGGGCGATATTCCCATGAGCCGGGTGGACGATGCGGTGCGGCGCATTTTACGAGTCAAATTTGCGCTGGGATTGTTTGAACAACCCATGCCCGACCCGGCCTGGCAGCAAACCGTCCGCTCTCCCGCTCATCTGGCTTTGGCCCGCGAGGCAGTCCGCAAATCTTTGGTTTTGCTCAAAAACGAGGCAAATTTATTACCCCTTTCCAAAGACTTTCCGCTTGTTTTTGTGGCTGGGCTGGGGGCGGATGATATTGGCCTGCAAAATGGCGGCTGGACTTTGGTTTGGCAGGGTCAGCCGGGTAATGAGACTGCCGGAAGTTCTATTTTGCAGGGCCTCAAGGCCACACTGGGGCCACACAGCCGGGTGATCTATAACCCTTCTGCTAACTTTGAAGAAATAAAAGACGAAACCGGTCTGCCGCAAAGCGCTGATTTGGGTATTTTGGTGATTGCCGAACCGCCCTACGCTGAAGGAATTGGCGACCGCGCCGATTTGACCCTTAGCGCGGACGATCAGTCTGCGCTGACCCTGATGCGCTCCAGTGCAAAAAAAGTGCTCGTCATCCTGCTTTCGGGGCGCCCGCTTGTTGTCACCAACCAACTCGGACAGATGGATGCTCTGGTGGCGGCCTGGTGGCCTGGAACCGAAGGCGCTGCCCTCAGCGATGTGCTGTTTGGCGACTATCCATTCACCGGGAAATCGCCCTACTCCTGGCCGCGCAGTAACAAGCAGCTTCCTATTAATTTTTACAATGCTTCTCAAAACACGGGCTGTGACGCGCCCCTCTTTCCTTTTGGATATGGTCTGGCGTTTGGCGAGACCATGCCAGAACTTCCAATTTGCCCGTAAGGCCCATAGGACTAAAAATGGACAATAAAAATTTTCAGGTTGGAATCAATCTTGGTGGCTGGCTATCACAGTATCGCGCCTATGATCAGGCTCATTTTCAGAGCTTCATCACCGAGGCAGATATTGCCCAAATTGCGGCCTGGGGCATGGATCATGTCCGCTTGCCGGTTGATTACCCGGTCATTCAGACTGAAATCCCCCCGTACGAGTTTATCCCAAGTGGCTTGGGCTATATTCGCTCTTGTTTGCAGTGGTGTAAACAACATGGACTTGGCCTTATTTTGGATTTACACAAAGCGCCTGGCTTTTTCTTTGGCACACTCCAATCCAACGATCTTTTCAGCGAACCCGCCCAGCAGGAGCGCTTTTTCAATATTTGGCGTGAGCTTACGCGCCAATTTAAAGAAGAAGGTGACAACCTGGTCTTTGAATTGTTGAACGAACTGGTTTTACCTTCCAGCGATCCCTGGAATCGGCTTGCCCGTCAAACCGTTGAGGCCATCCGCGCCATCGATTCGCAGCGCTGGATCATCATTGGCGGCAATAACTACAATTCGGCCCCCTGCCTCCCCGAAGTGACTGTTTTGGAAGATGCGCGCGTGGCTTATACGTTCCACTTTTACGAGCCAATGCCGGTCACTCACCAGAAAGCGGCCTGGGTTCCGGCCCTCATGAACTGTGAAGCTTTGCCCTACCCTTGCCCACCCCTTGCCCCTGAATTTTTCCCCGAAGAATATCGTGAAAAAATGGCCCAGCATATTGGTCAGGTTTTCGACCGTAATTTTCTATTGAATGTACTTCAACCAGCCCTCGAATTTCAGCAAAAAACAGGCCGCATTGTTTATTGTGGAGAATTTGGCGTCATAGATCAGGCCCCGCTTGCCACACGAGTCAACTGGAATCGCGAGTTCGTAGCCTTGCTGAATGAAAACAAGATTGGCCGGGCTTACTGGTCGTACAAGCAAATGGATTTTGGCCTGGTTAACCAAGCGGGTGAGCTAATCAGCCAGAAACTGCTCGAAAGTGTCTGCCGGGTTTAATCCAACCTAAACAGTAACGCTTGCGCCCTTGGCTTATTCGTCTGTTTTGACGGGGTTGAATCCCTCCGACTTTTGGGCCGCGTCATTTCAGTTTTAGGAATGAAAGCCCTGGTCACAGGGCGCTACACTGTAGCCGCTGGGATTGATCTCCCAGCCAGGTCGGATGCTGAAGAGTCAGCTTGCATTTTTGTTCATCAGGAGTATTTTTTATGAAATACGGTTATTTTGACGATCCCCAGCGCGAATACGTCATCACCAATCCTAAAACCCCCGTCAAGTGGGTTAATTACATCGGTACGCTGGCCTTTGGCGGATTGGTGGATCATACCGGCGGCCTGCTGCTCTGTAAAGGTGACCCGGCCCTCAACCGTATCACCAAGTACATCCCCCAGCTGCCCGCCGCCGATTTTCGGGGCGCGACCCTTTACCTGAGACTACCCTTGGAGCCGAATGGCTCCCGCAACCATGCCTATCAAATTCTCACGCCCTTTTTCACGCCCGGCCTCGATAAATTGGATCGCTATGAGTGCCATGTTGGGCTTGGCTATACCCGTATCATCACCGAAGTCTCCGGCCTTTGCACCGATGTCACCATTTTTGTGCCTTTTGATGCTCAGGTTGAAATTCGCTCGGTCAAAGTGACCAATTTACGCAAAACGGCCATCACCGTCGATGCCATTCCGCTGGTGGAGTACACCCATTTTGACTCACTCAAACAATTTACCAATGCCGATTGGGTTCCCCAGACCATGACCTCCCGCCTGGTTAATCTGCCAGACGGCCATAAGGTACTCACTCAGTATGCTTTCATGCGCCGTGATTTTTGTGTCAATTATTTCACATCCACCCTGCCTTTTTCTTCCTTTGAAACCGACCGCGCCCGCTTTTTGGGCGACCACGAATATGGCACTTTCCGCAGCCCATTGGCCTTGCAGCAGCCCGAATTGAGCAACTACCAGGCCGAACGTGGTGACAATATCGGCGCTCTGCTCATCCCACTGGGCGAAATCGGCCCCGGTGAAACTGTCCGATTTGCCACCTTGCTCGGACAAGAATCCCGCCCCGCCGACGCGCAGCCAGCCCTCAAGCGCTTTTCCGACCCGGCGGCCATCGCCGCCGCGCTGGAAGAAATGCGCCGTTTTTGGGATACCTACTTGAGCGTGATGCAGGTTAAAACCCCAGACCCGGATATGAATACCATGCTCAATATTCACAATCCGCGCCAGTGCCACACCACCAAGAACTGGTCACGCTACCTTTCGCTTTACCAGCTCGGGTTGGGCGGTTCGCGCGGAATCGGCACCCGCGATTCATCGCAGGATGTCCTTAGCGTGCTGGCCTCCATGCCCAAAGAAGGCCTCGACCTGATTCGCAAGCTGCTCAGTGTCCAATTGTGCGCGGGCAACGCCATGCACCAATTTAACCCGCTCACCATGCTCGGTTCAATGGGCGACTCTGCCGAAATGGAAGACCGCCCGCATTACTATTCCGACGACCATCTCTGGCTGGTACTCGCAGTCTGCGCCTACATCAAAGAAACCGGCGACACGGCTTTTCTAAACGAAATCATCCCCTTTTACGAGAAGGGCAAAGACGAAACCCCGCTCCAATCTGACACAGTGCTGGAACACCTGCGCCGCGCCCTGGCCTTCACCAAGTCTGACGTAGGTTTACACGGCCTCCCCCTGGCCGGTTTCGCAGATTGGAACGACACCATCAACTTGCGCACCGGGGCCGAATCACTTTTTACGGCCAACCTGTACGGCGTAGCCCTTAACGAAATCATTGGTCTTAGCCGCTACCTGGGCGACGAAGCCGCCGTCGCCACCTACAGCGCCGACCACGCCGAGATGAGCGCGCGCGTTAACCAACACGCCTGGGATGGCGAATGGTACATTCGCTATTTCGATCACGATGGCACGCCGCTTGGCTCAAAAGCCAACCAGCAGGGCAAAATCTTTCTCAATAGCCAAACCTGGGCTGTGCTTTCCGGCTTCGCCACCCCGGCGCGCGCCCAAAGCGCCCTCGCATCCGTCCGCAAGCATCTCAACACCCCCAAAGGCATCAAACTCTCGGCACCCGGCTACAACGGCTTCGACCCATCCAAAGGTGGCGTCACCACATACCCACCCGGCGCAAAAGAAAACGGTGGCATCTTCCTGCACCCCAACCCCTGGGCCATGATTGCTGAAACCATGCTCGGCAACGGCGAGCGCGCCTTTGAGTATTACACCCAAATCAACCCCGCCGCCAAAAATGACATCCTGGATGAGTACGAAATCGAACCCTATGTCTATGCCCAAAACATCTTGGCCGATGAACATCCCCAATTTGGCCTGGGACGCAACTCCTGGCTTTCTGGCACCTCCTCTTGGACCTACCGCGCCGGAACACACTACATCCTGGGCATCCGCCCCGAATATAACGGCCTGCGCATCGACCCCTGTATCCCCGCCGCCTGGAACGGCTTCAGCGTCATCCGCAAATTTCGCGGCGCAACCTATCAGATCTTCGTCAAAAACCCCAACCACCTCTGCAAAACCGTCTCAAAATTGACCGTAGACGGTACAATGATGGCAGGAAACCTGATCCCCGTTTTTTCGGATGGGTTGACACACACCATTGAGGTTACTTTAGGCTGATGAACAACTTCCACGGACACCCTACCCGCCGCCTGGCTACCGATTTCTTAACAATAGACTACCTGATTGATGCTGGCCCGCGCCTGGTGCGTCTTTCGCTGAAAGGGTCAGATGTCAACCTTTTGGGCGAAGCGCCCGACGTGGGCTGGGACACCCCCTCTGGCTATTATCACCTTTTAGGCGGGCATCGCCTGTGGGCCTCGCCCGAAGAACCGGGCATCACCTACGCGCCCGATGGAAGCGGACTCTCCGTGCGCGAAATCCCCTCAGGCGTAGAACTGGCCTGGGAGCCGAAAACCGGCGCAGGTGGCATCGCCAAACTGATTCGAATCGAACCCGAAACCGACCGGGCCGCCTTGCGTTTTGTTCATCGCATCACCAATCGCTTCAGCTATCCAGTCACGTTTGCGCCCTGGGCCATTACCGTTTTGCCGCTAGGCGGAACAGCCTACCTGCCCAGCCCGCCGGTCGGCGAAGATTTCCAACCTGATCGCGCCCTGGTGATTTGGCCCTATGTGCGCTGGAATGATCCTCGTCTGGGCTTGCATGAATCTGGGCTGACGGTGAAGGGTGAAGCCTGCCTGCCGCCGATCAAGATTGGCGCATTCTCAGCATCTGGTTGGGCGGCCTATGAGCGCGAGGGCGTTTTACTCCTCAAGTGTTTTGAGCCGCTGGTTGGCGAATACTCCGATAAGGGCTGCAATGTTGAAATCTACTGCTCCGACAAAGTGCTCGAACTGGAGACTCTGGCTCCAGCCATGCACCTGCGCCCTGGCCAATCTACCGAGTTTTCCGAAATTTGGGAAATTCATACCGGTGAGGCTGTGAACGAGATTTTGGCCGAATTTTTATAGCGTGTTCCCGTTTTGCAAAATTTACGGAGATGGATTTGTGACCAAAAAGCTTGAGCTAACGGTGATGGACGGCACCAACCCCGGCGGCGTGTTGGCCGACTATTTGCGTGAGTTCGAAGCCAGGCACGATGTTAAAGTTAATTTGACTATTTTGGCATGGGAAACCGCCTGGACAGACATTGTTAAATATGCTTTATATGGACGCGGGCCAGATGTTTCTGAAATTGGTTCCACCTGGTTAGCCAGACTGGTGGGCATGAATGCTCTGCGCCCGTTTACCGATTCAGAATCAACCGCGTTTGAACCAGAGGCCTTTTTGCCGCAATTATGGGAAAACGGTTTGTACGGCCATACTTTATATGGCATTCTCTGGTTTGCGGATACCCGGCTCATTTTTTATCGAAGTGATATTTTGAAAAAAGCGCATGTTGACCCGGCCAGGGCATTTTCATCGGCGCAGGAACTTGAAGTAGCCCTTGAAGCCCTAAAACAAGCCGGAGTTGATACCCCCTGGGTTATTCCTACCGACCGCACGTTGAATAACCTGCATATTGTGGCGGCCTGGGTTTGGGGCGCGGGCGGCGATTTTCTTTCGACAGATGGCAAGGAAATTTTGTTTGACCAGCCCAAGAGCCTGTCTGGTTTTTGTGATTACTTTCGGTTGGGGCGTTTTATCTCGGCGCGCTCAATGGGGCTGAGTGATAATCTGGCTAATCGGCGTTTTCGGCAGGATAAAGCGGCCGTTTTGGCGAGCGGGCCTTGGGTTCAGCTTAATGCTTCAGAAGCAGTGAAGGTTGTGCGCGATAATTATGATACCGCTCCGTTGCCGGGAGTGCCGTTTGTTGGCAGCTCGCACATGGTGGTTTGGAAGCATTCATCCCAGGCCGAGTTGGCCTGCCGATTGGTTGAATTTCTGACATCGGCTTCGTTTCAGAGTGCGTTTTACCACGTGCCCAGTTTGTACCCTTCGCGCAACGCTTTCTTACAAGGCGAAGGCAGTCAACCTGACCCGATTCGGCGGGCCAGTGTCGAATCGATTTCGCGCGGGCGCACGTTTCCGGTTGCGACGCTGTGGGGGCTGGTCGAAGATCGGCTTTCGTTGGAGATGGGCAAAATCTGGAGTGACATCGCGGCTAATGCGCACCACGAAGCGATTGAAGCAATTGTGACGCGGCGCATTAAGACCCTGGCCGACCGGCTGCGGTTGCCGGGCGGCGGAATATAGAGATGCCTGCTATTTTTGAGCCACCGGTCAAAATCCCCTGGTATTTAAAGGGCGCAATCTGGTTTGCGGAACAAACGACTGGCCGGATGATGCTTCCGGCGCGGTTGTTAGCCTGGTACCCAAAAGCGGCGCTGGCTTCGGGGTTGATGGAGGCGCTAGTGGCGCACACCGATGGGTTTTTGGACGAGCGCATCTTGAAGTTGGTGCGGGTGACGGCTTCGTTTGCGGCAGCCTGTCCATTTTGTGTGGATATGAACTCATTTGAGTATCAACGGGTGGGGATTTCAGATTTTGAGTTGTCTGTTTTGCAAAATCAGGCTGAAGTGGAGAGCGTTGCGACGTTTACGAAGCGGGAAAAACTGGCAGTTGGCTATGCCCGTTTGGTTTCGGCCAGCCCGCTGGCGTTTCCATCGGCCTTTTTTGATGAGTTAAAGGCGAATTTTAGCGAACGCGAGATTGTGATTTTGGCTGCGACGGCGGCTCAGGTCAATTATTGGGCTCGTTTAATTCAGGCGTTGGGGATTCCGCCTGCCGGGTTTTCTGATGAGTGTAAACGTTAACGGGTAGGGATCAGGTAGTGGGCAATTTCGGCAGCGGGGATGTCATCGATGCCCAATAGTGATTGGATGGTTAGCCCGTCCATGACGGCCAATAAAACGTAGGAGAGTATGCGCGTGTCGATGGCAGGGTCGAGCACTTGGGACAGGGTGCTTGCGATCAGGCCGCGCCATTCGATGTATTTGGTTTTGAATCCGGCTCTAAGGGCTGGGTCGGAGGCGATGGCTTCTTGAATCAGGTAAAGGTGCAGGGTTCCGCGCTCATCGGCTTTCAGGATGACTTGCAGGGCCATTTTTAGCAGGCGGGCCGGGTCCAGGTTGTCTTTTTCGGCCAGGATGTGTTTGACCAACTCGTGGGTCATTTGGCTGAAGTGTTGATCTGTGATTTCAAAAATGAGCTGGGCTTTGGATGGAAAGTGGTAAAAAAGTGTGCCTCGGCTGATGCCGAGGCTGGTGGCTATATCGGCCAGACTGGTTTTTTCGGCACCTTTTTGGGCAATCAGCCGTTCAGCGGTTTCGATTATCTTGGCGCGGGTTTCGGAGTTGTTGTTCACAGGCACACCTTCTCATTTTAGCGTTTGGGGATTATATCTCTAAATAGTGCCGCCTGTTTTTGCTGGTTTGCAAAGAGCCTGTCAATTCTCTTTAGAACTGACAGGCTCTGGCTTGAGATGAACCGGGCTAATTGCCGCTTTGAGAGCGATATTGTTTTAGGATGCCATACCCGACCAATTTTCCAGCAGTCTCGTCGTAAAGGTGCAGGCTGGTGCTTTTCAGGCTGGCAAAGAGAGTCATGGGGCGAATTTGAAGTTCTGGATTGGCTTTGTAGCATTTTTGTAAAAAGTAATTAGGGATTTTTGGGCTGAGGTGGTGGATGTGGTGAAAGCCGATGTTACCGCTAAACCATTGTAGGATGGCGGGTAATTTGTAGAAGGAACTGCCCTGTAACCCGGCTTTAAAAAAACTCCACTGTTCCTTGGGGGCCCAGTAGACGGTTTCAAACTGATGTTGGACGTAGAACAACCAGACTCCGGCGCTGGAGGCCAGCACTGCGATAGGCAGGAAAACCTTGAAGAAGGCGGCGTACCCCAGCCATTGCCCCAGTGTAATCACAATTGCCAGTTGTACAAAATTGGTATAGAGCACGTTAATCTTTTCGCGGCGGCCTGTGCCAGGAATCCATAACCGATGTGAGATGAGAAAGACAAAGGTCGAGCCAACCGTAAAAAGGAAGAGTGGGTTACGCAGAATGC
Source organism: Anaerolinea sp. (assembly GCA_020719725.1). Classification (GTDB taxonomy): domain Bacteria; phylum Chloroflexota; class Anaerolineae; order Anaerolineales; family Villigracilaceae; genus UBA8950. The sequence goes on from DYPU01000002.1 coordinate 31,808, forward strand.
GGTATCCGGTCCGTTTCCACCAGGGTGCAGCCAGATATTCCTGAACTGTCAGGGTGGGAACATCGCCTACGCCGCGTTTATCCAAATTTCCGGCAGTGGCGTGGTGGATGGCGTGGTCGTGCCGCCAATAGTAAAACGGGGTCAGGGTAATTATTCCTAAAATAACGCCTAAAATCTCATTGGCATTGCGCGATTTAAAGAACGAGCCATGGCAGCAATCATGGAAGATGATGAAGGCGCGTACCATAAACCCTGCGGCTGGAATGGACAAGAGTAGGGTTAGCCAGTAAGAGATGTTTAAACTCCAAAACATGGCCGCCCACAGCGCAAAGTAGGGCACAAGGGTATTGACGACTTGCCAGACGCTGCGCCAGGCATCCGGTTGGCTGTAGGGCGCAACCAGTTTTTGCCAGTTTAACTTTTCAGAATTGGGAGATGCAGACATTTTTCACCTCGGCGGGTAGGATTTGACGGTTTTGTGCGAATTTTTGTTCTTCGAGCCTAACTTTACCTAAAATACGCGCGAAAACACTTGTTAAGGATATTATATCAAATTTATCAGTCGTTCGACCGACCGGGATATGATTAATGGTTTTGAGTGGTATAAAAAACCGGCGCTGTCGATTTTAATGTGTTGGCAGGATAGGGCCGCCCTTACAGGTTTTCACATTAGAAACGGTAGCGCAAAAAACTAGCGGGTTGGTAGTGTAAAAAGTCACTGGATAAAACCAAAATACGGTATTATCATAGCAGCACTTATTTTCATAACCATCAGGAGGAGAGTATGCCCGCGTTAGATGAAATCCTATCCATTATTTTGGGAGGGGGCCGTGGGGCGCGTCTGTATCCGCTGACCAAGCTGCGCTCCAAACCGGCTGTACCAATTGCAGGAAAGTACCGCCTGATAGATATTCCGATTAGCAATTGTATTAATTCACATATTTACCGCATTGCCGTGTTGACGCAATTCCACTCAGTCTCATTGCACCGGCATATCACGAATACCTATCAGTTTGACCATTATCATGCTGGTTGGGTGCAAATTTTGGCTGCCGAACAAACACTTACCAGCGATGATTGGTATCAAGGCACAGCCGACGCGGTGCGCAAGCAAATCCGAGAAATTCAGGCTTCGGGGGCCAAATATGTGCTCATTTTGGCGGGTGACCACCTTTATCGCATGGATTATTCCAAGATGGCGGCCTTCCATTGGGACAAAGATGCCGATATTACCGTAGCGGTACAGCCCACCTCGCGCGAGGAAGCCTCGCGCCTGGGCATTCTCAAACGCGGCGAGGACGACCGCATCACCGCGTTTGTGGAAAAACCCAAAGACGAAAAGACTCAGGCCCAGTTTATTAGCCGCGATGACCCCGAACGCCCGTTTTTGGCTTCGATGGGTATCTATATGTTCAAAACCGAAGTGTTGATTGACCTGCTGACCAATTTCCCAGACCATGATGATTTTGGCAAAGATGTCATTCCTCACGCCATTGGCAAAGATGCGGTCTTTGGCTATGATTTTGACGGTTACTGGCAGGATATTGGAACCATTCGTTCTTTTTACGAGACCAATTTGCAGTTGGCAACCGCCAATTCCCCATTTAACTTTTTTGACGCCCAGCGCCCGATTTACACCAACCCGCGCATTTTACCTGGCTCGTTGGTTTTAGACAGCAACCTGAAAGATGTCTTACTTTCGGAAGGTTGCCGGATTCAAAAAGCAAAAATTTCGCATTCGGTCATTGGCTTGCGCAGCCATGTTGGCCCAGGGACAATCATCAAAGACACCATTATGATGGGTTCTGATGATTACGATGTCATGCCGCACCGCAAAAATGACGTGGCGATGGGCGTTGGCCCCAATTGCCATATTGAAGGCGCAATTTTGGATAAAAATGTGCGAATTGGCGAGGGGGTGGTTATCAAGCCTTTCCCACGCGGCACCGAAATTGATGCTGGAACCTGGGTCGTGCAAGATGGGATTGTGGTCATCCCTAAAGACACCACAATTTTGCCAAATACCCGCATTGCCCCCGAATAAAAACCCAATAACCCATCCTATGTGATTCAGGATGGGTTATTGCACAGCCTGGAGAAAAAGTTATGCCTGATGTTCAACCAGATCGATATACAGAAAGCACATTTTGGCACACGCTTTCACCGCAAGATGTTCTTAAACGCTTAAATGTCGCCGAAAATGGCCTGACAACAGAAGAAGCTCAAAAGCGTCAAGAAGAATATGGTCTAAATCAATTGACCGAAGCCTCCCGACCCGGCTTTTTAGCCTTGCTCTGGGAGCAAATCAGCGACTTCGTGGTGATGCTGCTCATCATTGCCGCCATTGTTTCAGCCATTGTGGGCTGGGGCGAGTATAACGCCACCGGTGAGATCGCCGAATTTATCGACGCGGGCGCAATTATTGCGATCGTGGTGCTCAATGCCACTTTGGGCATTGTACAGGAACGCCGCGCCGAAGAAGCCCTGGCCGCGCTAAAGAAATTGGCCGCGCCGGAAGCGCACATCTTACGCAACGGAGAACGCGTCAGCCTTCCGGCCCGCGAATTGGTTCCGGGAGATATTGTCTACCTCGAAGCTGGTAATTTCATCCCGGCGGACGTGCGCTTGCTCGAAGCGGTCAACCTGCGGGTGGAAGAAGCCTCGCTTACCGGCGAATCGCTGCCGGTGCAAAAAAATGCTGCCATGCAGCTCGATTCTGAAGCGCCACTCGGTGATCGAAAAAATACCGCGTTCATGGGCACAACCGTCTCCTACGGGCGCGGCAAAGGTGTCGTCACTTCCACTGGCATGAAAACCCAATTGGGGCTTATTGCTGAAATGCTGCAATCTGTCGAAACAGAAGAAACGCCGCTGCAAAAACGGCTCGATGAACTAGGGAAAACTCTCAGCATCGCAGCTTTGGTTTTGGTGGCAGTTGTCTTTTTGGTGGCGTTGTTTAACCGCACCGATATGTCTATTTTGCTCCGTGAGCCGCTCGGTTACTTTAGCGAATATGTTCGAGAAATTACCGAAGTGTTTATGATCGCTGTCAGCCTGGCAATTGCGGCTGTGCCCGAAGGCTTGCCCGCAGTGGTGACGATTTCACTGGCGCTAGGAATGCAAGAGATGATTAAGCGCCACGCCCTCATCCGCAAATTGTCTTCCGTTGAGACGCTTGGTTCCGCCACCACAATTTGCTCCGATAAAACCGGAACCCTGACCCAGAACGAAATGACCGTCACCCGTATCTGGGCCGACAACCAGTTTATTGGTGTGACCGGAACCGGGTATTTGCCGCAAGGCGAATTTCAGATAAACGGTGAAACTGTTGAGATCAAGAAATACCTCGGAATTTTGACGACGCTCTGGCTGGGAACCATCAACAATGACGCCGAAGTGGAAGCAGGCGAGCAAAAAGCCCGCGTTATTGGCGACCCAACCGAGGCCGCCTTGATTGTAGTCGCCGAAAAGGCTGGGGCGCTGCACGCCGATATCGACCGCGCCTACCCGCGTGAAAATGAAATCCCCTTTGATTCTGAGCGTAAACGGATGATCACCGTCCACAGCATTGTGGACCCTCAGCCGGATGACCCCTCACCATTTCAAAATACCAGCCACAAAGATTGGGATGTGGTGGCGGTTAAAGGCGCGCCTGATGTGGTGTTAAAACTGTGTACCCAGTATCAGACGATGGATGACAAAGCCGCTCCGCTAACATCAGCCATGCGCGATGCGATTTTGGCCGCCAACGATAGCATGACCAAAGATGCTCTGCGCGTCTTGGGCGTAGCCTACCGCCTCGACCGGGATGTGCCGGATACCGAATTGACCCCCGAAATGGTTGAACACGAACTGGTCTTTGTCGGCCTGATCGGGATGATCGACCCGCCGCGCTCCGAAGTAAAACCGGCCCTGATGAAGGCCCTGGCCGCAGGCATTCGCACGGTGATGATTACCGGTGACTTTCCCAACACGGCCCGCGCAATTGCTGAGGCAATTGGTCTTTTGCGCCCTGGTCACAAGGTTATGGCGGGCGCTGAAATTGACGACCTGAGCGAAGAACAACTAAAGAAAACAGTGATGGATACCGATGTCTTCGCCCGCGTCTCGCCGGAACACAAGATGCGGATTGTTGACGCGCTACAGGCCAATAATCAAATTGTCGCCATGACCGGTGATGGCGTAAATGATGCTCCGGCCATCAAACGCGCTGATATTGGCGTGGCGATGGGCATTACCGGAACCGATGTCGCCAAAGGCGCAGCCGACATGGTGTTGACAGACGATAACTATGCCAGCATCGTTTCAGCCGTCGAGCAGGGTCGTATTATCTACTCGAACATTCGCAAATTTGTCTTTTTCCTGCTTTCCAGCAACGTAGCCGAAATCATGATCATCTTCCTGGCTACGCTGGCGGGGTTGCCTGCTCCGCTGACCGCGATACAGCTTTTGTGGCTCAATTTGGTGACAGATGGCGCGCCAGCCCTGGCTTTGGCTATGGAAAAAGGCGACCCGGACATCATGGATTACAAACCGCGTTCCAAAGACGAGCCGATCATCAACAAATCGATGCAGCTCGGCATCCTGATTCAGATGATTGCCCAGACCGGCGCAGTCCTGACCGCCTTTATGGTTGGCTTGATCTGGCATCTTGAAAAAGGCGCAGTTATGCCCGCCGGGGCAAATCCGATTGCTTTTATCCTCCAGCACGATTGGAGCCACGTGGATGTCCAAACCGCCGAGACGATGGCTTTTCTGACGCTTTCTTTTGCCGAACTATTCCGCGCCTACACCGTCCGCTCTGAACGGACTTCGCTCTTCAAGATTGGCGTTTTTTCCAACAAGTGGATGCAGTATGCTGTTGGGCTTTCCGTGGTTTTGTTGGTCTTGGTTACAACCGTGCCATTTTTGCAGCCGGTTTTCAATACCCATAACCCATCGCCGCCCGAATGGGGCGTGGTTTTGGGCCTGGCTATTCTACCTGCCATTGCCGAAGAAATCACCAAAATTTTCTTGCGTAAAAATAAATAAACATAAACCGTAAAAAACGACCGCTTGAAAAGCAAGCGGTCGTTTTTTATCACATCTCTGGCAAGGTAACCTACAATAGGTTTTTGCAAAAATTGCAATGGACGCAAGTGAAAACCCAACTTCATGTATTGGTCACAGAAAGGATAGACATTTTGCGAAAACCGTATTGCGCAAATAGGCCCCAAAAGCCCAAAATTACCACGGAGACACTGAGTTCACGAGTTTTAAAAGGTTTTCTCGGTGTTTTCCGTGTCTCTGTGGTGAAATGAGTGACAAACGGTTGTTTAGCCTTTGCTTGACCAATACAGAAAACCCAACTAAAAGCACAAAGACACAGAGCTGCAAAGTTTTTTGACAGATTTTTTGGCTGTCTTCATATCGGTCATGAGGTCTTTGGACTTTTTCAAGACATCCAATGGACAACTTGAAGAAAATTTTTCAAAAACCAGCCGGGGCTTCTTAAAACTTTGCGAAAATCTGTTTCACCCGCAAAATTCGTGTCCAGGATTTGGTTTTTAAGCGCCGCTTGAGCCGCTGCTCCCGGCTTTGCCAGATTTGCAAAAGGCGAAACAATGAAAAATTTACTTGAGGTGATTCTGCTTTTTGCCCGCATGGGCTTCACCGCTTTTGGCGGCCCGGTGGCGCACATCGCCATGTTTCATGATGAAGTTGTTCGCCGCCGCAAATGGCTGGACGAACAGCGTTTTCTGGACTTGCTGGGGGCTACTCAGCTTATCCCTGGCCCCAATTCCACCGAAATGGTGATGCACCTTGGTTTTTTACGAGCCGGTTGGCCTGGCCTTATTTTAGGTGGAGCTGCCTTTATTTTGCCAGCCACCTTAATCGTCACGGGTTTAGCCTGGGCTTATGTTCAATTTGGCAGTTTACCTCAGGTTGGCGCAATTCTATATGGGGTTAAGCCGGTCATCCTGGCGATAATTGTTCAGGCACTCTATGATTTAGGCAAACGCGCCTTAAAAACCCGTTTGCTGATCATCCTGGCGCTGACTGTCTTTGTTTTTTATTTTTTGGGGGTTAACGAAATCCTGCTACTTTTTGGCGCAGGATTGCTCTTTATGCTCTACCAAAATCGCGGGGCTGGGCCGCGCCTGGCGGCAATTTTGCTACCGCTGACGGGGCTTGGCTTTCCGGCTTTTTTTATCCAACCTTTCAGCCTCTCCACCCTGTTTTGGTCATTTTTAAAAATTGGCGCGGTGCTTTATGGCAGCGGTTACGTTTTACTGGCTTTCTTGCGCGCCGATTTTGTCCTGCGGCTGGGTTGGCTAACCGATCAACAACTGCTGGACGCCATCGCCATTGGTCAGGTAACTCCTGGCCCGCTTTTCACCTCGGCCACCTTCATTGGCTATATTTTGGGTGGCCTGCCGGGCGCTTTTTTGGCAACTTTGGGAATTTTCCTGCCCGCATACCTGTTCGTTATAATCAGCAATCCATTTCTTCCCAAACTGCGTCATTCACCCTGGACGGCCAGCCTGCTGGATGCCGTCAACGCCGCCTCACTGGCCCTGATGGCAGCGGTGACGTTGGCGCTGGGGTACAGCTCGGTAACCGACTTATTGACAGTTTTTCTGGCAATCGGCGCTTTTTGGGGATTACTGCGTTTTAAAATTAACGCCACCTGGCTGGTGCTGGCTGGCGCGCTGTTGGGCGGCCTGGCAAAATTAATTTTCTAAACATCCGGGGATGGAGAAACTTTTACGATGGAGATCACACTGCCCCAGCGTTTGCAACGCTGAAGCGTGGTACGCCGTTCCATAGCCTTTGTGACGCTCCAACCCGTAGCCCGGATACTGACCAGCGAGGTTCACCAACGCCTCATCGCGGGCCGTTTTTGCCAGCACCGAGGCTGCCGCAATGCTGAGGGAGTGTTGCTCCCCTTTGGGCAAAATCAGATGGGGCAGGGTTAGTTTCGGCCAGTGAATGTAATCTATCAATAAATAGTCTGGGGTGAGGGGAATGGATTGAATGGCGCGGCTCATTGCCAGGCGCGTGGCAGGCAAAATGCCGATCTCATCTATTTCGGCGGCAGAGGCCGCTCCAACCGCCCAGGCCAGGGCAACCGCTTTAATTTTTGGGGCCAGTCGGAAGCGGCTAAGGGCGGTCATCTGTTTCGAGTCGCGGACTCCGGCTAAGCTGAGTTGGAGTTCTGGATCCTCTGGCAGAATGACCAGGCTTGCCATAACGGGGCCAGCCCAGGCCCCGCGACCGGCTTCGTCCATCCCCCCGATTAGTTTTAAGCCTTTTTGCCATAAGGCCTGCTCCAAATGCAGGCCAGGGGGGTTATTCATATTTTCCGAGCTGTCCATTGCGGCGAATGATGAGTAAATCGCGGAACATGCGCCACGAGTCGCGAGCTACGTTGATTTTGCTTTCGGGGTTGAAGTACCACGGGATGGGGACTTCCAGGATGGGCAGGCCGCGCAGGCTGGCGATGTAGAGCAGTTCCACATCGAAAGACCAGCCCAGCAGGGTTTGGTGGCCGAAAAGGTCTGTTATAACATCGGCCCGGAACATTTTGAAGCCGCATTGTGTGTCGTGCAGGCCGGGTAAGACCAGGCTGCGGATGAAAGTGTTAAAGACCCGGCCTGTGATGTGACGATGGAGGGGTTCATTGTAGCGGATTGCGCCGGGGGCTTCACGCGAGGCGATGGCGACTGGGACATTGATTGCCGGGGGTAAAAAGCGTGAGATTTCGTCAATTGGCATGGATAAATCCGCGTCGGCAAAGAAGCGATAGTCGCCGGTGGCGGCGAGCATTCCGGTTTTGACGGCCAGGCCTTTGCCGGGCTGGTCTTGGTGGATGGTGCGCAGGCTGGGGAGTTGGGCGCTAAAATTCTGCGCAATTGGCAGGGTTTTGTCGTTGCTGGCATTTTCGATGACAAGCACTTCGATCGTGAAGGGTTGTGAATTGCAGAAGCGCCCAACCTGGGTGAGGGTTTCGGGTAGCCGTTTTTCTTCGTTATGGGCCGGGATGATGATGCTGAGAAAAGGGTTAGCCATTGGGTTGGGATGAAATGTAGAGAATGAAGATGATTACGATGCAGAGCCAGACCAGCAGGATGCCCGCCAAAATGGCGAGTTGGGCAATGGACATTCCGGCGATGCGTTTTCCTTTTTTACTTTTTTGTTTGAGTGCTGCGGGGGTTGGTTCTTCTGTCAAACTAAAGGAATCGCTTGGGCTGGCAGTTTGTTCTGGTTCTGGCGCATCATCAAAGCCAAAAGCGCCCTGTTTTTCGGGCTGACTGGGTTCTTGAGGGGCTAGTTTGGGGCTGGCCTGATTGGCTACTTTGCCAGTGAGAATGATTTGGGCTAACGTTGCTACCATTTCTGGGCTAAAAGTGCCGCGGGCCTGCTCCATCGATGCGGCGAAACGTTCCAGCGCGTCGCTCATGACCACGCGCACAACGGGCCGCACAGATTCGATGTGTGTGCCTGGGTTGGCAGACATCAGAATCGCCTCAACTGTGACCGTGCCTTTCAGCCCGGCTCGATCCAGAAAAAGCTGTAACACCTGTCCCATGCGTGAAGTGCGTAGAATTTGGTTAATTTTAGCGGGGGCAAATTGATCACCCGAAATTAAGCCCCATTCCTCGCCTTTGGCGCGATAAACCCCCTTTTCGGTAATGACATTTACCAAAAAGATGCCCGGCGGCCCAATTAAAATAAGAGGTAGTTCAACATCGGTCCCGCCGAGGGTGATGTTGCGCAACAGAATAAAGTTACGGCTTAATTGCTTATCCAGAATCGGCAGAATCTTCTCCTGAGCCTGAATGCGGTCGTACCAGGTTAGCCCGTATTTTAGGGTTGCTTGAATACGGTCTGTAAACGTAACCTGCCCATCTTCCTGACGGTATGGGGTTTTATCAATAATTTTCATGCCAGTCTCCCTGCTAACGCTGGAACCTGCTTAAAAGACCGGAACATCATCCAGCCAATCCTGGTCTGACTTTGAGCCTGTGCCGATAAACGCCTGTTTTAAGAGAACTTCTTTACCGGTTTCAAAACTGCCCGCCAGTAATTCTTTGCGATGCCCGGTGAAGCACTTTTTGCCCTGTTGCAGCCGTTCAACGAGAGCTTCACGAGAGATGAGAACATGATCTGAAAAAGTCGCGCCGCGTTTTTCATAAGCGCGTACCAAGTTAATCGTACCCTTCGGCGCATAACGCACCGCCTCAATCACAATATCCAATTTCATACGAGCCTCCAAGGGAAAATGCTATGCTTTCTATTTTAAGCCATTTAACGATTGTTGTCACATGCTCTATTCGGGCTATTGGGATGGCTTTGTAGAATCTTCTTGTGGCACTAAGAGTCTTTTTTATTTAATCGAAAAACCGCCGACCTAAAAGGCCGACGGTTCTTGTCTTAGTCGGGGTGGGCGGACTTGAACCGCCGGCCCCCGCGTCCCAAACGCGGTGCGCTGCCAACTGCGCTACACCCCGAACAGCGCGAGTATAATCCGAACCTGGGTGCAACGTCAATGTATAAATCAAAATCTGCCTGCTCGCCGCACAAACGAAGGGTTTTTTGCCTGCTCTTGGGGGTGTTTCTGCTCGTATTCGGTCCCCTTTTGGCCTGCCTCCCGCCAAAACAGCCGGAGGCCCGCCCCAGCCCGCTTCCGTCAACTCTTCTGCCCACAGTTGCCCCCAGCCCCGCGAAAGTGACCGCTACGCTTTTGCCCAGTCCCGCGCCGACCATTCAACCTTGCGCCCCGGCCAAGCTCCAAACTGACAGCATTCAAACCGACCTGCTGGATAAGCCGATGGACTATCACGTCATCTTGCCGCCTTGTTATGCGGAAAGCCCGCATCAACGGTATCCCAGCCTATACCTGTTACACGGCCAAAACTTTGACGAAGACCAATGGCTGCGCCTGGGCGTGGCCGAAACCGCTCAGCGCCTGATGCAAGCGGGTGAAATTGTCCCGTTTATCATCATTTTGCCTTTTGACCATTCTTTCAAGCAACCCCGCGACTACAATTTTGAAGAAGTCTTTCTTAGCCTGCTTTTGCCGCGCATCGATGCCGAATATCGCACGTTGGCGCGGCCTCAAGCGCGAGCCATTGGCGGCCTCAGCCGGGGCGGGGCCTGGGCCATTTATCTGGCTTCGCGCCATCCCGATTTGTTTGGTATCGTTGGGGCGCATTCGCCGGTTGTGTTTTATTCCAATACCAGCGCCCTGCCCATCCGGTTACGGGATATTCCAGTGGAGCAAAAGCCAGTTTTCTATATTGATGCAGGTAATAATGATGTCGATTTTAGAGATGTGCAACAATTTACCGAACTGCTTAATGGTTTGGATGTGCCACACGAATGGCACTACAACCAGGGCTTTCACAATGAAGCCTACTGGAGCCGCCATGTTGAAGAATACCTGAGTTGGTATTCCAGCCAGTTTACGCCGTAGTTCGTTCTTTTCTGTAATTTGCAAATGACTTTGTTATAATCGCCCGCATGTCTCTTACCCTGCAAGAAGTTGAACATATTGCCAGGCTAGCCCGCCTGGAATTGAGCGACGAGCAAAAAGCTCGTTATCGTGAACAACTCTCTGCCATTCTGGAGCATGTGGCCCAATTGCAAAAATTGGACACTGCCAGCATTCCGCCCATGTTGACGGTTTTTGGCGGAGAAGATAGCCACTTACGCCTCGATCAAGCCCGCCCAGGCCTGAGCGCTACCGATTTACTGCAAAACGCGCCGGAACAAGAAAAAGGGCAGTTCAAAATTCCGCCAGTGTTTGAATAAGGATGCCGGGATTCAGGCCAACCCTGAACCCTCGCGCCGGATACTTAATCCACTTACCTATGAATCTTAGCGATCTATCTCTCACTCAGGCTCAAGCCCTTTTACAAAAGGGAGACATTTCCAGCCACGAATTGACCCTGGCGCATCTGGAGCGTATCACTGCGCTGGATGGCGCTTTGCACGCCTTTTTGCATCTCGACGGCGCATCGGCGCTGAAACAGGCCGCCGCCGCCGATGCAAGACGCAAGACGCAAGACCACCCGCTGCCCCTGCTCGGCATTCCTCTGGCTGTCAAAGATGTTTTTGTGGTGGCAGGAATGCCTTGCACCTGCGGCTCAAAAATTTTGGAAGGTTACCGGCCACCCTTTACTGCAACCGCCGTCAAAAAATTGCAAGAAGCAGGGATGGTCATTTTGGGCAAGACCAATACCGATGAATTTGCGATGGGCTCCAGCACCGAAAACTCGGCCTATGGGGTGACGCATAACCCCTGGGACTTAGAACGGGTTCCGGGCGGTTCTTCGGGGGGCTCGGCGGCGGCAGTGGCGGCTCACTTCACCCCGGCGGCGCTTGGTTCAGATACCGGCGGCAGCGTGCGCCAGCCAGCCTCGTTTTGTGGGGTGACGGGTCTTAAGCCGACGTATGGCCGGGTTTCACGCTATGGCCTGGTGGCTTATGGTTCTTCGTTGGACAGCGTGGGGGCTTTGGGGCGTTCTGCGGCAGATGTGGCAGCGGTTTTTAGCGCGATGGCGGGCCGCGATGAATTGGATGCGACCTCGCAGGATGTTCCCGTTTCAGCGGTTGATTTGCGCTTAAACGGTGAACGGCCTCTAAATGGAATTCGCATTGGCGTGGCAAAAGAATATTTTATTGACGGTATCCAGGCTGAGGTGGAACAGGCGGTGCGAGTGGCGATTCGCCAGTTGGAAAGCCTGGGCGCGGAGATTCGCCCTGTTAGCCTGCCGCATACCGAATACGCGCTTCCCGTTTATTATTTAATTGCTCCGGCAGAAGCCTCGGCAAATTTGGCGCGTTTTGATGGCGTGCGTTATGGCCCGCGGTTGACGGGCCAGGCTATGTGGGATATGTTTACCCGAACGCGCGGGGTAAAATTTGGCGAGGAAGCTACCCGGCGGGTGATGTTGGGGACTTATGCGCTTTCGGCGGGCTATTATGATGCGTTTTATGGTCAGGCTCAAAAGGTGCGAACGTTGATTAAGCGCGATTTTGAGCAGGCTTTTGCTGAGGTGGATGCAATTGCCTGCCCGGTTGCCCCAACTACTGCTTTTAAAATTGGGGCGCATGGGGACGACCCGCTGGCGATGTATTTGGAAGATGTTTTTACCTTACCGGCCAATCTGGCGGGTGTGCCTGGGCTGGCTTTTCCGGTTGGGTTCGATAAGGCCAGGCTGCCAATTGGGATGCAGCTAATGGGGCGGCACTTTGGGGAGGCCGATTTGCTGCGCTTGGCGCACGCTTATCAGCAGGTGACAGATTGGCACTGGATGCAGCCAGGCAGAGTTTAGCGTCTCTCGCTTTGGCAATCAAAATGTTCTGATTTTGGATTGCCTACCATAAAGGAGTATTGAATGAATATTTTTGTAACGGGTGGAGCGGGTTATATTGGCTCGGCAACCACAGAAGCGTTGCTGGCGGCGGGGCATAGTGTCACGGTTTACGATTCTCTTGTGACGGGACACCGTAATGCGATTCCGGCGGGTGCAACATTCATTCAGGCTGATTTGGCCGACAGCCATTCTTTGGCGCTGGCCTTGATTGGGCAGAAGTTTGATGCGGTGATGCACTTTGCCGCCTTTATTGAGGCCGGTGAGAGTATGAAAGACCCCGGTAAGTTTTTTAGGAACAACGTGGTCAATTCCCTTTCGCTAATGGATATGGCCGTGCGGGCTGGGGTCAGGCGTTTTGTGCTTTCTTCTACGGCGGCGGTCTATCAATCGAGCGAAGAGCCATTGAGCGAGACCTCGCCGATTGGCGCCACCAATACCTATGGGTATACCAAGTTGGTTGTGGAACAATCGTTGGATTGGTATCGCCAAATTCACGGGTTGCATTTTGCGGCGCTGCGTTATTTCAATGCCAGCGGCGCGCGGGCGGGGCATGGCGAAGCTCACCAGCCTGAATCTCACCTGATTCCGCGCGTTATTCAGGTGGCGTTGGGCCAGGCCGAAGCCGCGTATATTTATGGAACCGATTACCCCACGCCCGATGGAACCTGCATCCGCGATTACATTCACATTCTCGATCTGGTTTCTGCGCACTTGTTGGCACTGGAAGCGTTGGGCGAACGAGATAAATTGGTTTACAACATTGGGTCGGGCAATGGCTATTCGGTGCGCGAGGTGATTGATGCCACAAAAGCGGTTAGCGGTGTCGATATTAAGGTGATTGAAGGCCCACGCAGGCCTGGCGATTCGGCGCGATTGGTGGCCTCTTCTGAAAAAATTCGGCGCGAGTTGGGCTGGGTTCCCCAACATGATAGTATGCAAGATATTCTCGGCTCGGCCTGGGAATGGCATAAAAATCACCCGAAGGGATATGCCTAAAAATGCTTACCTTTTTAGTGGTTTTGCTGGGTTGGTTGCTTTCGCTTGCGCTGCATGAGTTTTCTCATGCCTATGTGGCCTATCGTGGTGGTGATTGGACGGTAAAGGACAAGGGCTATCTCGATTTTGACCTGTTTAAGTACACCCACCCGGTTTATTCGTTTTTGCTACCCATGATTTTTTTGGTGATGGGCGGAATTGGCCTGCCGGGCGGGGCCGTGTATATTGAAACCTGGCGGCTGCGTTCACGCTGGTGGGAGACAGCCGTTTCTCTGGCTGGGCCACTCTCTAATGTGGCGATTGCGCTGCTGCTGGCCTTGGTCTTGCAAGTTGACGGAATTGCCAATTCGCTGATTGGGCCGGGCCTGGCATTTCTGGCGCTTTTACAAGTGACCGCGGCCCTCTTCAACTTGCTGCCTTTGCCCCCGTTTGACGGCTATGGCGCGCTGCGTCCGCACCTGAATGTGCCTTTGCGCCTGCAAATTGATAATTTTGGACGCTATTCAATGTGGATTGTGATTTTGCTGTTTTGGTATGTACCTTTTGTGAGCAATATCTTCTGGATGGCCGTTTATCTCTTTGCCGGGGCCATCCAGCTTCCGCTGGGGCTTTCGGGGCTGGGCTATGATCAGTTTATGTTTTGGCGTTAGCCGGTTTCGCTAGGATCATCCGCTCTGACACATAAAAAGTGGGCAACAGGCTAACCTGTTGCCCACTTTTTATGTGTTAACCAGTTCCAACTCACGGTAGAGCACCCAGCGCCCTTTACGGTCGTCTGAAGTTTTTATTTCGCGGTCATAGTAAATGTCAAAAACCTGTCCCGTTTGAACCCGCACCCGAAAAAAGAATCGCCCTACACCGAGTGAGCCTCTGCTGGTGGCTGCGGCGGCATGAGATGGACGCATATTCTTGGCGGCACGCCCGCGTCGGGTAAAATCGCTCCATCCGGCCAGCAATTCAGCAATCGGGTAGTTGGTTTTGTTCCAAATAAACCGATTCGGGCAGGGTGGAGTCTTTTCGTATACTGGCGCAGAATCCCATTCAACCTGAATTGTTTCGTCTATAAAGCGGCTTGGGCTAAAGTCGGGCATGGGCAAAGTATACTTCTTTTTGCCTGGAACGGAACTTCCCTGGCATCTCAAGCGTTTATAATAACAACCTCTCTGCTTTTTTTGCCAGAGCTAATCGGAGAGACCCCAATAAGACGAGGAGAGAAAGCCATGAGCGCCTTATTTTTTGAAGATTTCCAGCCAGGCATGAAAGTCACCTCTGCCGGGCGAACTGTCACCGAACACGATGTTGCCACCTTTGCCGGGCTTTCCGGTGATTTTAACCAGATTCATACCGATGCCGAGTTCGCCAAAACTACTCCTTTTGGGCAGCGCATCGCGCATGGTTTGCTGGGCTTAGCCATTGCCTCGGGCCTGGCGGTGCAAACGGGCATTTTAGGTGCCAATGTCATTGCCTTCCGTGAGGTCGGCGAGTGGAAATTTGTCAAACCAGTTTTTTTGGGTGATACCATTCAGGTTGAAATGGAAGTTCGCGAAACCAAAGCGTTTCCTCGCCTGGGGGGCGGCCTGGTTACTCTGGGCGTCCACGTCAATAACCAGGCCGGTGAAACCACCATGAAAGGCCTCTGGACTGTGCTTGTCAAGTTTAAATAGACTTTTTTCACACTGAGAGTGTATGACTGACCCTAAAGAACCATCTCCTGCCGAGTTTGACCCCAGCCGCTTCGCTGCCACCCGCCGCCTGGACCCCGCTGAATCTGGAACGATTCTGCCCCAGGGCGGGCGCTCACAGCGCACCTCCCCGCCGCCGCTCTACCCCGCTCCGGCTGAAATGGCGCTACCAGAGCGAGTCGATGAAGTGGACCTGAATGCCACCCGCGTCAGCCCGCTGGCCTACCAGCCCAGCCTGCGCCCGCCTGCGCCAGGGATGGGGCCAACCGGCTCCCCGCCCCCGCCACTCGATCCGCGCCGCGGCCTGGGCTGCTTGATGCGCGGCTTAGTGGTTTCCCTGTTCGTTTTGACGATTCTTTTTTTGGTTGGGTCGGTTGTAGCGGTGTTGGGCTACGCTTCCATTGCATCCACCCTGCCTTCCGTAGACGATTTACGCGGGCGCACCTCCCAATTTGAAACCACTCGAATCTTGGATCGAAACGGTGTGCCGCTTTATGAGATTCTCGACCCCAATGCTGGGCGGCGCACTTATGTTTCGCTTGACCAGATTTCCCCGCTGGTATTGGCAGCTACCATTGCCACCGAAGACAAAGAGTTTTACAACCATCCCGGCTTCGATCTGGTTGCGATTGCGCGCGCTTTGTGGCAAAACCTGACCTCTGGCGAAATTGAATCGGGCGCATCCACCATTCATCAACAATTGGCACGCAGCCTGCTGCTTGGCCCGGAAGAGCGCTTTGAGCGTTCCTATTACCGAAAAATCCGCGAAGTGATTCTTGCCGCAGAAATTAGCCGGCTTTACACCAAAAACGAAATTCTCGAAATTTATCTTAACGAAAACAACTACGGTAACCTGGCTTATGGAATTGAAGCCGCCGCCGAAACCTATTTCAGCACAACTGCCGATCAACTGACCCTGGCGCAGGCCACCTTTTTGGCCGGGCTGCCACAATCCCCGGCCACACACGATATTTACAGCAACCGCGAATCGACTTTGAGCCGCCATAAAGCTGTGCTGGTTTTGATGTACAGCCTGAGCGAAGAACGCAATTGCATCACAGTCAGCAACAGCCCGGAGCCAGTCTGCGTTACGGTGGAGGCTGCTTTGGCCGCCGCCCAGGAAATTGAAGACTACAACTTCCCCGCGCCAGACGTGACAGTGCGTCACCCGCATTGGGTGCAATTTGTGCGCGAACAGTTGGAAGCTCAATTTGGCGCACAAACCATTTACAGGGAAGGATTCACCGTTTACACCACGCTCGATTTGCAACTGCAAGAAGAAGCCCAGCGGATTGTGACCCAACAAGTTGCCAGCCTGGTGGACAAAAACGCCACCAATGGCGCGCTGCTGGCTATTCAGCCAACAACCGGCCAAATTTTGGCAATGGTTGGCTCGGCAGATTTTTACAACGAAGCCATTGATGGTCAAGTCAACATGGCGATCACTCAGACTCGCCAGCCGGGTTCATCCATTAAGCCTTTTACCTATCTGGCGGCTTTTGAAAAAGGCTGGACACCCGCCACGCTGATCTGGGATGTCCCCTCTTACTTTACCCCATCGGGCCGCCCAGATGACCCTGGCGAATTATATGTGCCGGTTAATTATGACGGTAAATTTCACGGGCCAGTCACCGTCCGAACGGCGCTTTCTAATTCTTATAACATTCCCGCTGTCAAGGCCCTGGCTTTTGTCGGCATCTATGACGATCCGACCACCGACTACGCCGACGGACTGGTGGGAATTTCGCAGCGCCTGGGAATTACCAGCCTGACCCGACCCGATTACGGCTTGGCGCTGGCCCTGGGGGGTGGCGAAGTCTCTCTCCTGGAGATGACCGGCGCCTATGCTGTGATTGCCAACAACGGAGTGCGTATTCCACCCGTCTCGATTCTAAAAATCACCGATTACCAGGGCAATTTGGTCTATGAATATCAGTCCCCCGCAGGCCAGCAAGCCATTCGACCGGAACACGCCTATTTGATGGCCTCCATTTTGTCGGATAACGAAGCCCGCGCGCCCATGTTTGGCCGAAACTCCATCCTGAATTTACCGTTTCCGGCAGCGGCCAAAACCGGAACCACCAACGACTTCCGCGATAACTGGACCATGGGTTTTACCCCAGACCTGGCGTTAGGGGTTTGGGTGGGCAACGCGGATTACACCCCCATGCAAAATACCACCGGACTCAGTGGGGCCGCGCCGATCTGGGCCGAATTTATGCAAGTGGCTATTCCCAAACTAACCGGAAATAACCCGGCCTCATTTCTGCGCCCGCAAGGCATTATGGATAAGGTGATTTGCGCCATTTCGGGCACAGAACCTTCCAGCCATTGCCCCCAGCAGCGCGCCGAAATCTTTGCTTTCGACCAGCCGCCCCTCTCTGCCAAAGACGACCTGTGGAAAAATGAAATCATTGACACCTGGAGCGGCCAGCGCGCCAGCCCGGCTTGCGATCAATTTGTCGATGAGCGCCTGGTCCTGAACGTGACAGATGCTTTTGCCCGACGCTGGTTGCGTAAAGAAGACCAGGGCCAGGACTGGGCCAAAGAAGCCGGATTCAAATCGCCCATCTTTTTTGTGCCAGATGGCGAATGTACCGAAGCCAATTTGCGCCCGATGCTAGAGTTTGTTGGCTTACACGACGGCGATATTGTCACCACCGATGAACTGGAGGTAAAACTACTAGCCAACGGCTCAGGGTTTGAGCGCTATAGCCTGGCTTTTGGCTATGGCAACGCCCCGCAAGAATGGGAAGTTCTCTTTGAAAGTGACAAGGAAGTTGGGCAACCGGCGATAGTTTTTCGCTGGAAAGTAGATAAGCTGCAAGAAGACAAAATCACCCTGCGTTTGCGGATGGAAAACAAAAATGGCGGTTACGCCGAAAGAATTATCCATTTGCGGATTGAAATCCCGGAACCAACCGCCACGCCCCTGCCGCCAACTGAAACGCCTCTGCCACCCACCGAAACACCCCTGCCACCCACCGAAACCCCCGTCCTGCCGACGGAAACGCCGATTCCATCGCCGGAGCCAACTTTTGAAGCCTCCCCGACCCCTTAGGACAAAAAACGATGCAAATTGTCACCAGTCTTGAAGAATTACGCGCCGCCCGTCGTTTGCGGCCAGCCCCCTTGGGACTTGTTCCAACCATGGGTTACTTGCATTCCGGTCATATCTCACTGGTGCAGCGCGCTCGCGCCGAATCTGAAAGTGTGGCCGCCAGCATTTTTGTCAACCCCACCCAGTTTGGCCCAACCGAAGACCTGGCAAAATACCCGCGCAACCTTGAAGGCGATCTAAACTTGCTTGAAGCGGCGGGAACCGACCTGGTTTGGCTGCCAACCCCGGCCCAAATGTATCCAACTGGATACCAGACCTGGGTCGAGGTCGATGGCCTGGCCTCGCCGTTGGAAGGAGCCATGCGTCCCGGCCACTTTCGTGGCGTGACGACGGTGGTCGCCAAGCTGTTTAACGCTTTCCAACCACAGCGGGCTTATTTTGGACAAAAAGATGCCCAACAAGCTGCCGTCATCTGCCGCATGGCCCGTGATTTGGATTTTCCCGTTGAAATTGTCATTTGCCCGACCTTGCGCGAAGCAGACGGATTGGCAATGTCCAGCCGCAATAGCTATCTTAATACAGACGAACGCCAGGCCGCGCCAGTTTTATTCCGTAGCCTAAACGCCGCCCGCGCCGCCTATTATGCTGGCGAGCGCAACGCCGAGAAACTACGTCAGATCATGACGGACACCCTGATCGCGGAGCCACTTGCCAGGTTGCAATATGTCTCCTGTGCCGATTATGACAGCTTGCAAGAATTGCAAGAAATTAACGGAAAAATCCTGCTTTCCATGGCCGTCTATATAGGCAAAACCCGCTTGATCGATAATTTTGTGCTGGAAAATTAGCTGATCCTGTTTCGCTCATCGCCGACCCCTTATCAACGGGTCGGTGATTTTTTTAAACAAAAACTACCAGAGTAGCTATTTCAAAACAACTGGTAAAATCACCGCGATGAAACCAAATTTTGTCCCAAAAACTCGCCTAAAAATACCCAAAAACCTGAAACGCTGGCTAAGCGCGGCAGCGCTGGGGGCTCTTCTATTTTTGGGGATTGCCCATCACACCGTTAATTTTTGGGAACTCCCCGCTTTGTGGATGTCAGGCCTTTTTATTGTCTTTGTCCCGCTCCTGACAGCACTTTTCGCCATACTAGGCAACCGATTTTCCCCTCACCTCAAGCAAATCTCATCCAAGCGCATCTCGCTTCTGTTTCTGGCCGCTCTGGTGATTGGCGGATTTGTCTCCTGGCGAGTTTATCGCGTCCCCAATACTTACCAGCATGTCATAATCACGCCGCTTACTGGTCAGGTTGGCCTGCTGGAGTTAAAGGGGAATTTTCAGATTATCTCGCTCCGTCAGGCTGCTCTCGCAAGTGGCTGGCGCACAGAGGGTCAGGCTTACTACGCCAGCCCGGCCTCCCAGCCGCTGGCTGTTTCATTCAAAGCGCCCGCCAATCAACCCGTCATAGCTCTTTTTCTGACTTCGCCGCAGGGTGGAACCGCCACCGTTAAATTGAATTTTCAAACCGGGCAGGTGGAACTATCTAAAGACCCGCCCGGCCAATTGACATTGCGGCTTGTCTCCGAATATCGCGGCCTCCCCAATTGGATATTTATCCCCCTGCTGCTGATCGCCGACCTTGTCACCTTTGGCCTTACGACGCTACTACTCCTAATTTTACAAGAAATTGGCGCAACCGCCGCAAAACGCGAACCTGCCCCGGTTGCACGCTTCGACCTGTTGATTTTGCTGGCAATAGGGATAGTTTTACATCTTGTCAACATGCTCTCGGTTCCGACTCTTCTTTCGCCAGATAGCCCGGCCTACTTACAAGGCGCTGTTCATTTACTGGAATATGGCAATTTTGATGGCGCCTCAACCAGTGTTGGGCCGGGTACGACGTTGTTGTTTGCGCCCGTGTTGTGGCTTTTTACAAGAAACCCCTGGGGGCCAAAGATAGTGCTGCATCTATTCGGATTGGCGTGCATACCTGTCAGCCACCGGCTTGGCTGGCAGCTTAGCCGCAGCCGCCTGGTTGCTTTTTTAAGTGGATTAATTGTTGCCAACTCGCCAGACCTATTCTTTTATTCCAATTACCCCATGTCGGATATGCCGAATATCTTTTTTGTGCTTCTTTTTTGCGTCGTCTTGCTCTCCGCTATCGAAAAATTGAGCCTGCCCTGGACGATAGCGCTGATGGCGACTGCTTCTTTTGCTTCTTTGCTGCGGTCTGAGAACGTTTTGCTCATCGCCATTGGCGCTTTTGCGTTGACTGTCTCCGCTCTTTGGCGTTGGTATTGTAAAGTTCCGTTAAAATTAAAATCCACCCTAATACAGATGGGACTCTCCCTGCTGCTTGCCAGTTTGCCAGTTTTCTGGTGGTCGTATCATAACCTGAAAAACAACGGCTTTTTTGGAATGAGCAATTACATGGGCGTCGTGCTATATGACGGCTGGGTCTATTTTGGCGATGCCATCAATCTCTCCTTTTCCGACCCCAATTCACTGGCGATTCAAGAAATTCGACAGGTTGCCAGCCAATATCCGCCAGCCATCACAGACAAGAAAGGCATTGCCACTGGCTGGGAAAGCTACTACAGTATGCTGGCTGCTGGCTATTCGGGCAGCCAGGCCATGGATTTACTCAAATCTGCCGCGTTGGATTCCATCCAAAAGAATCCCCGGCTGACGCTTGAACTGCTTTTGCTAAAATTCAGTATAGGAATGCGGCCAGAGTTACCCAACCCCATAACCTACCCCTTGCCGGGAGAGCCGGGCTGGGGCAAGCCGGTCGAAACCGAATTTTTTGATGCCGACGCCGTCAACCTGCCGTCTCTAATCAGCCTCCAGCGCGCCGCCTATGAAAAAGCGAGCATCGGATATGCTCTGCTTTACCCCGGTTGGATTTTAGTGACTATTGCGGCTTTGCTCTTAAGCAGTCTCCGCCAGCCGCTGCTTAAGTGGGCGATACTGGTTGCTGTTATTGGCTCGCGCATTTTCATTCCACTAACCATCAGCGTCGCTTTCTGGCGCTACAGCCTGGCGGGCTGGCTGCCTTTACAAATTCTGACCCTCAGCTGGCTCATGCTTCTTTTTAGTGGTATCAGCGTCCTGGCCCGCCCTGCGCGCACTCTCTCCGAGACGGTATCGGCTTAGCTTTAGCCAGCAGGATTCAAACATGAATACGCTCAACCCTCAGGTTAACGCAATTCGTCTTGCCGTGGTGATCCCTTGTTATCGGGTGGAATGTGAAATTGAACAAGTTATCCGCGCGCTGCCAGAATATATCGACTATATCATCGTCGTTGACGATGCCTCCCCCGATCAAACCGCCGCAATCGTCGCAAAACTGGCCCAAACAGACGCACGCCTAACGCTGATGCGCCACCCCCAAAACCGCGGAGTTGGGGGAGCCATGAAAACCGGCTTTAAAAAAGCGCTCGAATTGGGCGCACAGATTGTCGCCAAAGTGGACGGCGACGGCCAGATGGACACCTCATATTTACCCGGCTTGCTACTGCCCCTGCTCAAAGGCCAGGCCGACTATGCCAAAGGAAATCGTTTCCGCGACTTTCAAGCGCTTCAAAAAATGCCGCTGATGCGCCGGATTGGCAATATGGGCTTGGGCTTCCTGACCAAAGCAGCAACTGGCTATTGGAATATGTTCGACCCTGCCAACGGTTTTTTCGCCATCCGCGCCGAGCTGCTCACCAAAATCCCGCTGGAAAAGGTTGCAGACACTTACTTTTTTGAAACATCCATGCTTGCCAATTTATACTTAATCGGCGCTGTCGTAAAAGACATTCCCATGCCCGCCCGTTATCTCGGAGAAAAATCCAACCTGTCCATTCGCAGAATCCTGTTGGAATTTCCGGCCAAATTGATGCAAATCTTCCTGCGCCGCATCATTCTCAAAACCTTTATCTACGATTTTTCCATGGCCTCCGTCTACTTGCTCGCTGGTTTACCCTTGCTCTTTTTTGGGCTCGCCTTTGGAATATATAAATGGATCAGCTACGCAAGCCAGGCAATCCCCGCTCCAACCGGCACGGTGATGCTTCCGACCCTTTCTGTGTTGCTCGGAATCCAATTCCTGGTGGCCGCCATCGAAATCGACATTCGCTCCACCCCCAAAGAACCCTTGTTAGGCGCATTGCTCGATGATGCGAACCTAAACATAATACGGTAAAATCACCCCGCACGCCAAAATCCAAACTCCAAAACCGAAAGCTCTTATGCCATCAGATACTCAAGTCATTTACTCCATGATGCGCGTTGGGCGCATCCACCCGCCCAGCAAACAAGTCCTGCGTGATATTTCGCTCGGCTTCTACTACGGCGCCAAAATTGGCGTGCTCGGCCTGAACGGCGCAGGCAAATCCACCCTTCTGCGCATCATGGCCGGCATCGACCAGAATTACATTGGCGAAATCGCCATAAGCAAGGGCTACACCATCGGCTATCTACCGCAGGAACCCGAACTCGACCTCGAAAAGACCGTCATTGAGATCATCCGCGAGGGTGTCAAGCCAATTGTCGATATGCTGGCACGCTATGACGAGGTCAACGCTAAATTTGGCGAAGCGGATGCCGATTTCGATGCCCTGATCGCCGAACAGGCCAAACTACAAGATGAACTCGATAAACACGATGCCTGGAATCTTGATTCTCATTTGGATGTCGCCATGGACGCCTTGCGCTGCCCCCCGGCGGAAGCCGTTGTCAAGAATCTCTCTGGCGGCGAGAAAAGGCGGATCGCTCTCACCCGTCTCCTGCTCACGGAACCCGACATTTTACTGCTCGACGAACCGACCAATCACCTCGACGCTGAATCTGTGGCCTGGCTGGAGCATCACCTTCAGCAATATAAAGGGACGGTAATCGCCGTAACCCACGACCGTTACTTTCTCGACAATGTCGCCGGATGGATTTTGGAATTGGATCGCGGCTACGGCATCCCCTGGAAAGGCAACTATTCCTCGTGGTTGGAGCAAAAACAAGAGAGCTTGCGTCAGGAAGAGAAAACCGAATCGAAACGCCAGAAAACCCTCGAACGTGAGTTGGAATGGATTCGCATGTCGCCCAAGGCTCGCCAATCCAAAGGTCAGGCGCGTGTCACCGCTTACGAAAAATTGCTCTCGCAGGAAGTGGAAAAATACCGCAGCGAACAGGAAATTTACATTCCGCCCGGCCCGCGCCTGGGGGATGTGGTCATCGACCTTAACGGTATTACCAAAAGCTACGGGGAACGCTTGTTGCTGGATAATTTCACCGCAAAAATTGAACCAGGCTCGATTGTGGGAATTGTCGGCCCTAACGGCGCGGGTAAAACCACCCTGCTGAGAATGATCACCGGGCAAGAAAAGCCGGATAGCGGTAACATTCGCATTGGTGAAACCGTTAAATTGGGCTACGCCGATCAAAACCGCAGCCTCGACCCTGAAAAATCGGTTTACGAAGAAATCACGGGGGGCGCGGAGCAGTTGGAATTGGGCAGCCGCAAGGTTAATGCGCGTGGTTATTGTTCTTCGTTCAACTTTGCGGGCGCAGATCAGCAGAAAAAGATTAGTATGTTGTCGGGCGGCGAGCGTAACCGCGTTCATTTGGCTAAGATGCTCAAGGAAGGCGGTAATGTGTTGCTGCTCGATGAGCCGACCAATGACCTGGATGTGAATACTTTACGGGCGTTGGAAGATGCGCTGGAAGAGTATGCCGGGTGCGCGGTGGTAGTCAGCCATGACCGTTGGTTTCTCGACCGCATTTGTACTCATATTTTGGCTTTTGAGGGCGATTCTCAGGCGCGGCTGTTTCTGGGGAATTGGTCTGATTATGAAGAAGATTTTAAGGCCCGCTATGGCAAGGATGTTCAACCGCATCGTGTTAAGTATCGCACGTTGAAGCGCTAAAGGGCAGTTTTGGTGTTGAATGTGGCTTAGACCCAGCCGAAGGTGCGGGTGACGGCTTTTTTCCAGGCTGCATACAGGCTGGCGCGTTGTTCGGATTCCATTTGTGGCGACCAGGCTTTGTCCAGGCCCCAGTTGGCGCGTAGTTCGTTAAAATCCTGCCAAAAGCCAACTGCCAGTCCGGCGGCGTAAGCTGCTCCCAGGGCGGTGGTTTCGGCTACTTTGGGCCGGATGACCGGTACGCCCAGCAAGTCGGACTGAAATTGCATCAGGGTTTCGTTGAAGACCATGCCGCCATCGGCTTTGAGGGCGGTTAGCTTTACGCCTGAGTCTTTTTCCATTGCGTCTAGCACTTCGCGCACCTGATAAGCGGTTGCTTCGAGTGCTGCCCGGGCGATGTGGCCTTTGTTGACAAAGCGTGTCAGCCCTACGATGACTCCGCGCGCATCTGAGCGCCAGTAGGGGGCGAACAGGCCGCTAAAAGCCGGGACAAAATAAATGCCGCCATTGTCACTGACCATGCTGGCAAGGGTTTCCACATCTGCCGAGTTTTCTATCAGCCCCAGGTTGTCGCGCAGCCACTGCACCAGCGCGCCCGCAATTGCAATGGAGCCTTCCAGGGCATATACGGCGGGTTGATTGCCAATTTTGTAGGCCAGCGTGGTGAGTAGACCATTTTTTGAGGCTACCGGGGTTTCTCCGGTGTTGAGCAACATAAAGCAGCCGGTTCCGTAGGTGTTTTTGGCTTCGCCGGGCAGAAAACAGGTCTGACCAAAGAGCGCGGCGTGTTGGTCGCCCAGATCACCGGCGACGGGTACGCCGCCGAGCGGGGCGCGGGCTGTACCGTAGACTTCGGACGATGAGCGAATTTGGGGCAGCATGGCGCGTGGAATGTCGAGCAGAGCCAAAATTTCATCGTCCCAATCCAGTGTGTACAGGTTCATCAGCAGGGTTCGCCCGGCATTGGTGACATCGGTGACGTGGACTCCGGTTAAATTCCAGATCAGCCAGGTGTCGATATTGCCAAAGAGTAGTTCGCCGTTTTCGGCGCGGGCGCGGGCTTCGGGGACATTGTCTAAAATCCATTTGATTTTTGGCCCAGAAAAGTAGGTTGCCAGTGGCAGGCCGGTTTTCTGGCGCAGTCGATTTTGGCCTGCGCTGAGTGTTGTGGAAGTATCGGCGGCCAGGGCTGTGCAGATTTCGTCGGTGCGCGTATCTTGCCAGACAATGGCGTTGTAGATCGGTTCACCGCTGGTTTTGTCCCAAACCACGGTGGTTTCACGCTGATTGGTGATTCCCAGCGCGGCCACTTCTGCGGCGCCGACCCCGGCTTTTGCCAGCCCAGTTCGAATCACCTCCTGCGTGCGTGTCCAAATTTCGAGTGGGTCGTGTTCAACCCAGCCGGGTTTGGGGTAAATCTGAGTGTGTTCGCGCTGTTCCACCGCCACTATGCTTCCGGCGTGGTCAAACAGGATGAAGCGGGTGCTGGTCGTACCCTGATCGATGGATGCAATGTATTTGGACACGGAGACTCCGCTGGGAAGCAATGAGATGATGTGGAATGTTTTTTGGTTTTGCGGCACATAAACCAGGCTGCGCCACTCAGAACAGGCATTTTTAAAAGTTACTCAGTCCAATGGCGCGCGCCAGCCAAAAAGGCTTTGCCTGGCATGGATGGTTTTCCGGCGGGCTGGACTTCGTCGAGCACTAACAGGCCAAAGGCTGTCCCTATGGCGGGTAAACCCTGCTGGCTGAGGCGTTGTCCTGGCGTTGCCTGGCCCTCGCTCACATGCGCTTGGTGAACTTTGAGCGAGGCTTCGGCATAGGGTAGGAAAGCCCCCGGCCAGGGGCGCATGGCGCGCACCCGGCGCTCCAACTCCAGCGCGGTTTGACTAAAATTGAGCAGGCCGTCTTCTTTTTTTAGCATGGGCGCGTAGGTTGCGCCAAGGCTGGGCTGAACTTGTGGGTCAAGTTCACCGCTCAGGTAGCCTGGCAGGGTTTCCAGGAGTAGCTTGGCTCCCAGGCTGGATAAACGCTCGAATAATGAGCCGCCGGTTTCATCGCGGGCCAATTGCAATGTTTTTTGCGAAAGCATTGGCCCGGTGTCGATGCCGGGATCCATTTTCATAATGGTCACGCCGCTGATGGCGTCCCCGGCCAAGAGGCAGGCCTGAATGGGAGCCGCGCCGCGCCACCTGGGCAAAAGCGAAGCGTGGACGTTGATACAGCCAAAGCGCGGCAGGTCTAGCACTTCGGGGCGCAGAATTTGCCCGAAAGCGGCCACCACGATCAGGTCTGGGTTCCAGGCTTTTAGTTTCTCGATCGCTTCAGGTTGACGCAAACGCTGGGGTTGGATGGCTTCTACTCCGAGAGCGGCGGCGGCTAATTTGACGGGCGGCGGCGTGAGCTTGTTTCCGCGCCCGGATGGGCGATCGGGCTGGGTGACAACGCCCAGCAGGTCATATCCAGCTTCGGCTAGCGCGTGTAACACTGGCACAGAAAAATCGGGCGAACCCATGAAAACGGTGCGTATGGTATTGGTCATACGCTAATTTTAACACGACGCGCGCTCTAATTCAGTTGCGTCTCTTTGGAAATTGTATCTTCTCAAAAAAGGTGAAAACCCTAAGGGTTTTCCTGGCTGGTAAAAAATGATTAAACAGTCAAATTTGCTGGCAAAATATCCGACTTGGCAGAAAACCTTTCGGCTTTAGATATTTGCCCAAAATTATTAAGAAAGTACTGGAAATTTGTGTAAAGTGCGCCTCTGCAACAGACTGCTCTTATGGTAATTCTCAAAAGGAGATTTTGATATTTAGATAATTAATATCCAAATAGCGTGTTAGGATTGGGCCTTCTTAAAAATCTGCTTTAAAAGGATAAAAAATGAAACTTAATCGTAAATCATTGTTTGTGATTTTTCTCGCTTTGGTTATGCTCTTTGGACTGGCTGCCTGTGGAACCACTGCGAGTGAAGCCGATGCTGGTGAATCGGATACTGCCGCTGAAGCCCCTGTCGTAGAAGAGTCTGCCGAAGGTGGTGAGATTGTGCCTTCGTTTGTTTTCACCAATACAGGTTCCACGGATATTTGTGAACTGTATTTATCGCCTGCCTCGCAAGAGGATTGGGGTGTTGATCAATTGGCTGGGAACACCATCCCGGCGGGTCAGCAATTCCAGTTGAATAATATTCCCGCCGGTTTGTATGATGCCAAGGCTGTTGGTTGTGATGGCAGCGGGGAAGCAATTGTGCAATTGGATATTCAGAACTAAAGGCTGAGCTTTTTGCCTTCTCAGAAAAACTCCGGGCATTAATGGCGCTCGGAGTTTTTCTTTTGCGAAAATCGCAAAAATCACCGGCTTACAAACAAAAATGCTATAATCTGACCTGTTGTTTCGCCTTTCTCTTGGCGCTTTTGGGCATCACAGCCCCAGAAGTGATGTGACGTACCTGGCGTGTTGCCAGGGACGAAAAATCAGCGAAGTTTGACAGCATACAGGCTCCCGAAATCTCTGGTGAAGCGCAGGAGATATTTTCCCGGAGTCCAAAATCAGAAGATTTTGGACTGATTCAAAAGTTCCAAAACGTTTGAATCATCGCCATTTTGTATTGTTGCAAACCTGTCGTTGAAAACTCATCTTTTCTGTTAA
The DNA here is from genome assembly GCA_020719725.1 of Anaerolinea sp. Classification (GTDB taxonomy): domain Bacteria; phylum Chloroflexota; class Anaerolineae; order Anaerolineales; family Villigracilaceae; genus UBA8950. The sequence goes on from DYPU01000002.1 coordinate 59,469, forward strand.
GGAGAACACTGCATGTCCCCCATCAAAACCCTCATCATGGGAGCCGCCGGACGCGACTTCCACAACTTTAACACCTTCTTCCGTGGGAATAAGGATTATGAAGTCGTCGCTTTTACCGCGACCCAAATTCCCGATATCGACGACCGCCGTTACCCCGCCGCCCTGGCAGGTGATTTATACCCGGCTGGCATTCCGATTCATCCCGAAGAAGAGCTGGCTGAACTGATTCAAAAGCACGGCGTTCAGCAAGTAATTTTTGCCTATTCAGATGTGCCGCACGAATACGTCATGCACAAGGCTTCGACCGTCAATGCCCTGGGCGCTGACTTTCGCCTGATGGGTAGCAAATACACCCAGGTCAAATCGACCAAGCCGGTCGTCTCGGTCTGCGCTGTTCGCACCGGGTCCGGCAAAAGCCAGACCACCCGCCGTGTCTCGCTCATTCTGCGCGAAATGGGCTACAAAGTGGCCGCCATCCGCCACCCCATGCCTTACGGCGACCTGGTCAAGCAGGAAGTTCAGCGCTTCGCCACCTACGCTGACCTCGACAAGCACGAATGCACCATCGAAGAGCGCGAAGAATACGAACCCCACATCGATAACGGCGTGATCGTCTTCGCCGGCGTCGATTACGAGAAAATTTTGCGCGCTGCTGAAAAAGAAGTTGACATCATTCTGTGGGACGGTGGCAATAACGACTTCCCCTTCTACGTCTCAGACTTGCAGATCGTTGTCGCTGACCCGCACCGCCCCGGCCACGAGAGCACCTACTACCCCGGCGAAACCAACGTCCGCGCGGCAGATGTTTTCGTGATCAACAAAGTCGACACCGCCGATGCTGAGAATGTCATCAAAGTTCGCGAAGCCCTGCGCAAGATGAACCCGACCGCCATCATGATCGAAGGCGCTTCCCCGCTCTTCGTCGATGACCCTGAATCGATCCGTGGCAAGCGCGTTTTGGTCGTTGAAGACGGCCCGACCCTGACCCACGGCGAAATGGCCTACGGTGCCGGTTATGTCGCCGCCCGCCGCTTCGGCGCCAAAGAAATCGTCGACCCGCGCCCGTATGCGGTCAAATCCATCGCCGCCACCTACGTCAAATATCCGAAAACCGGCCCAATCCTGCCAGCCATGGGCTACGGTGACGCCCAGATGCGCGACCTAGAGGCTACCATCGAAGCCGCCGACGTTGATATGGTCATCATCGGCACTCCAATCGACCTGACCCGCGTCATCAAAATCAACAAACCTTCCCAGCGCGTGCGCTATGAACTGCAAGAGATCGGCCAACCAACCCTGGAAGGTCTTCTAAAGGCCAAATTCGGCAAGAAATAACCCGAAATCAGGTAGGGGCGTAGCATTTTTACGCCCCTACTGCGCCTCCGCACATCCGAAAACAAATAGCTGTGTTATCAGAACTGGGGACGGGTTGCCCGCCCCCAGTTTTTTACCTGAATTAGGAGATTTATCCCCGCTATGACCACTCTCGCCCCGACCCTTACCACCCGTTTCTTGCCCGCCGTTGACCAGAAACTGCGCGACCTTCTGCTGGTTTCCGCTGGCGCAGCCTATGCCTTCGGCCCAACCGGCGGCTACCTGCTTGGATTCATTGTCGCAGCCTACGTCACCGGCTGGCTGGCCGAGCGCGGCCTGGAGCGTAACTTCAGTACCTCGATTTTGCCCTTCTTGACTGGGACATTGGTTATCTACGCGTTGGGTGCCGCCTGGCTTTCCTGCTACATTGGCGCAGCGGCGGCAATTACCCACGGAATTTTGCCCTTTCTGCCCGGCGACCTTGTCAAACTGCTATTGGCCGCTCTTGCTTTGCCCGCTGCCTGGAAACTGACCAACTAAACACTCCAACAAGCCTCGAGGCCCCATGCCCAAACGTGACATCTACTTACTTTCGCCCAAAGCGCTTGCCCCCGAAACCATCGCCGTCGCCTTTGCTAAAACCTCGCGCGCGCCCGAATCCTTTCGAGAAATTGCCGCCGAACTCACCGACGAGAAAAGCGCCCAATTTCACGAAAAATGGGTGGTGGGATATGGGCACGCCTCGGTGGCCGAACACGCCGTTTTGCATCTGGCCCTCGAAAACGTCTCGCGGATTGCGGTCGAAGCCATCGAATCAAACCGCCTGGCCTCCTACACCGAAAAATCGACCCGTTACCAAAAATGGGACAGCGACGCTTTTACCATTCCCCCCGAACTGCAAGATAGCCCCCTTCAGCCAGAATTTACGCGCACCGTGGGCCTACTCTTTGAAACCTACCAGCGCTCACTCGAACCCGTCAAAACCCTGGTCTCTGGGCAGGCTGCGCGGCGCGCCAATGAAACGGACGAAGCCTACGACCGTCGCGTCCGCTCACAATACGTCGATTCTTGCCGCTTTCTGCTGCCCGCCGCCGCCAACGCCAACCTGGGCCTGACCGCCAATGGCCGCGTCATCGAAAACACCCTGCGCAAACTTCTTTCCCACCCTCTGGCCGAAGTGCGCCAAATCGGCGCAGAAATCAAACGTGAAGCCAGGGCCGAAATTCCAACCCTGGTCAAATATGCCGAGCCAGTTCCGTATTTGATAGAAACCATCCGCAATCTTTCCGCCTTGGCGCTGCCGTCAGATCACTCGACAGCCCCATTCTGTGAATTGATCGATTATGACGAATATGGAGAAGAGAAAATTTTGGCGGCAGCCTTGTACCGTTCGAGCGGAGTTGCCTACGCTCAAGCCCTGAATGCCGTCCGCGCCGCCCCTCAGCCGGTTCGCCGTCAGTGGGCCGAGGCGCTGCTGGGGCGGCTAACCCGCTTCGACATTCCCCTGCGCGAGTTGGAACATGCCACTTTTACCTTTGACCTGATTATGGATCAGGGCGCATACGCCGAGTTTAAACGTCACCGCATGATGACGCAAACGCCGCAACGCCTGGGCTGTGATCTGGGCTACGTCACCCCGCGCCGCATTGTTGAAGCCGGTTTCGAGGCCGAATACCGGGCCGCGATGGATTGCGCGGCTGAAACGTATTATAAACTGGCCGCCTTTAACTCGGATGTGGCCCAATATGTAGTTCCCAATGGCTATAACCGGCGAGTGCTGGCTTCCTTCAACTTGCGCACTGCATATCACTTTTGTCAACTACGCTCTGCGGCCAATGCCCACTTCTCGATTCGCCGCATTGCCCAAAAAGTGGCCGAAGAGATTCGGCGAGTGTATCCGCTCTTGAGTGAATTTATGTTTATAAAAGAGGATGAAACCTGGCAGGCTGTGGAAGAAAACTATTTTGGGTAATTTGCCCCTATCTACCCATTAGTTTTTTCTTTTGTTCCCGTTTTAGTGCCTTGATCGCTCGCTCGCGCTTCAAGGCACTAATTTTATCGGGTTGTTCTTCAATGTAAATCATTTTTACCGGGCGGCGGGTACTGGTATAGCGCGCGCCACTGCCGGCATTGTGTTGTTTTTCGCGCCGAGCCGGGTCTGTCGTCCAACCGGTGTAGAACGTGCCATCGGCACATTCCAGAATATAGCAATAAAATGGCATCTGGCTATTTCTGCCTGCCCAGCCCAAGCAAGCGTTCCAAAAAGCCTGTTTTGGGAGGAAGTTTTGGCCCGGCTGCTTCAATTTGAAGCCAATTGCCGGCTGTGCGCTCAGACCACCAGCGCTGACGCGCTTCGGCGGCCTGGCTAAGGGTAGAGGTCAGTTGGGCTTCGTCCCCGGCGGCAATTTGAGTGCGCAGGTTTGTCAGTGTTTGAAGATAGGCATCCAGGGCGCGTAAACTGGCTGCCGGGTTGATCAGGGCGGCTTGCGCCAGGGCTTGAGGCTCATCCTGGCTGGCGGCGGGCAGGCTGACAGCGGCATAGGCTCGCCCAGCCAGGCGGCGCATTTCCGGCCAGCCTGGCCCATCCACGGTTTGATGAATGAGGGCCGCTGAAAGCAGTTGTGGCAAAAGGTGGGCAGATGCCATCAGGTTGTCCGATTCCTGCAGGTCCATGAAAAACGATTCGGCGCCAAGCAATGCCACCAGATCGGCGGCCAGCTTGACGGCTGTGCCGGGTGTGCCTGGCGGGCTGATTATGCCCATTACGCCCCCTCGGAACAAATCGGCATGGGCCGGGCGTTCCAGGTCGGTAATATGGTGAGGGCTTAGGGCAGGAACCAGCCCAATATAATGATGGCCTGGCTCCAGGTCAGCTTGCCAGCCCGTAATCTGCCCTTTGATTGGTGAAGTATCTGCCACGACAACGTTCTGGCGCAGGTCTGGCGCAATGCTGCGCAGGGTGGCTTTGATTGCGGGTATGGGCAAGGCCAAAATGACCAGGTCGGCTTGTTCCACGCTGCGCGGCAGGTTTAGCTCCACTTTGTCTAACGCGCCAAGTTCGCGGGCTTTGCTGGCGCGAACAAAGTTTTTGTCGTGGCCGGTGCGTTCAATTTTATCGGCATGGGCGGCGAGTGCCAGCCCAATAGACGTGCCTACTTGTCCCAGGCCAAGAATGGTTATTTTGAAGGTCATACCGCCTCCGGTTGTGATTTAGATTGGCTTTCGGCGCGATTATACCTGTCTCGGGCATTCTGTAACATGTGCTAGAATCGAGAGAGCCGGGGACGCCGACCCCGGCTCTCCTTTGAAAGGAGGAGAAGAGAAATCACCTATGCGCTTACTATACAACGTTACGCTTTTGTCTACTTGACGCTTAACCTACGCTTTCCCTATGATTATTTGTCATACCAATTACAGAAACGCAAAGTAAAAACTGGGCGTCACTTTTTGAGCGGCCAATTTACTCATTGAGATGGTGCTGCGCTGTTGCTAAAAAAATGGGCGCTATCCGTTGATCGGGCTTTCTACTTTGTTGCTTTGGCGTTGTTGGTTAAGTTTCGCAAATAAAGCCGCTATAATGGGTCAATGAATCCAGCCTTTGTTAAACCACGCTACGATGAGCAGGGCTTTGCCAATTTGCCCAGGTTCATAAAAAGTTTACTGGGCGGCCCCCCGGCACCGGCACCCTTTGCCGGGCTGACTGAGCCTTATGATAACGTGGCGCTTTTTTTGGTGGACGGGTTTGGCTGGCGTTTTTTTGAAAAATTTGCCAGTAACCCGTTTCTAGATCGCTTTAGCCGTCACGGAAAAGTTGCCAAACTAACAGCGCTTTTCCCTTCCACCACCTCGGCCCATATTCCCTTTATCCACAGCGGACAACTGCCTGCCGAAAGTGGCCTGTTTGAGTGGAACTACTACGAACCCTTGCTCGATGCCATGATTGTGCCGCTCTTATTTTCCTTCTCGGGCACTGCCGAGCGAGACCAACTTAAGGCTACAGGTATTGACCCCAAAAAGCTCTACCCCACCCAAACAGTTTATCGCAACCTGAAAGGGCTGGGGGTTAAGTCGCATATTTTTCAACACCGCGAGTACACGCCCTCTACATACTCTAACCTGGCCTTTTGGGGAGCCAACGCTCATGGGTATAAAACCATCACAGAATGTTTGCTCAATTTTAGGCAAACCCTGGCCGAAACCAAAGGCAAAAACTACTATTTTCTTTATTACGATAAAGTAGATTCAATCAATCACGATTATGGCCCTGATTCGCCTCAGTCTGATGCCGAAATCGAGACCTTGCTCAGCATTGCCGAACGGCAACTCTTCAAGAGCCTGCCGCGCCCTCAGGGCCGCACCCTATTGCTTCTGACAGCCGATCATGGACAGGTGGAGGTTGATCCGAAAACTACAACTTACCTGAATCGCGCCTTCCCCGACTTCGAGAAGTTTATCAAAACCAATGCCCAAGGCCAATTACTCGTTCCGGGTGGTTCAGCCCGCGATCTTTTTCTCTACATTAAAGAAGAAATGCTCACCGAAGCCCAAGCCCTATTGGCCGCAGGCCTGGCAGGCAAAGCCGATGTCGTTCGCACCGCCGATTTGGTCACGGCTGGTTACTTTGGCCCCAATGTTTCGAGCCGCCTGCTCGAAAGACTTGGCAATCTCGTCGTCCTTTCCTACCGCTACGAATCAGCTTGGTGGTACGAAAAAGGCAAATTCGAACAAAAATATTATGGTCAGCATGGCGGTCTTACCCCTCAAGAGATGGAAATTCCGCTATTGGCCCTGGAGCTATAAAATGAAATTTGGTTATGTCGCCGTTATTGGCCGCCCTAATGTGGGCAAATCCACCCTCATCAACGCCCTGCTTGGGCAAAAAGTGGCCGCCGTATCTCCCAAAGCTCAAACCACCCGTCGCCAACAGCTTGGCATTCTCTCCCGCCCCGATGCCCAAATCGTCTTTGTGGATACCCCCGGCATCCACCAGCCACGTCACAAACTTGGAGAAATCCTTAACCAGCAAGCCGAAAACGCGCTGGAGAATGTGGAAACGATTTTGTGGCTGGTGGCCGTTTCAGAAGCGCCAACCGACGACGACAAACGCATCGCCGCTTATTTGGTGCAACTCAAACGGCGCGCCCCCGTCATTTTGGTCGCCAACAAACTAGACCTGCTCCCACCCGAAGAGCTGCCCGCTAAAATTGCTCTGTACGCAGACCTGCTTGCCAAAGCCGAACTGCTTCCTATCTCGGCCTCCCTCTCTCTAGGGCTGGAAGCGCTGCTCGAATCGATTCTCACTCACCTGCCAGAGCGCGAGGCAGACTACGACCCCGAACAAATTACCGATTATTACGAGCGCGACATCGCCGCCGACCTTATTCGCGAATCGTGTCTTTTTCATCTGCGTGAAGAAATTCCGCACGGTATTCACGTCCGGGTTGACGAATTTACTGAACGCGGCGATGCGGGCGCCTTTATTGCCGCCACTATTTTTGTCGAGCGTGAGTCGCAAAAGGGGATTGTGATCGGTGAAGGTGGAAAAATGCTCAAGAAAATTGGCATCCATGCCCGCATGGAGATCGAATCAATGAGCGGACGCAAAGTTCACCTTGAGGTGCGGGCTAAAGTCCTGAAAGATTGGCGCGATAATGAAGAATACCTGCGCCGTCTGGGATTTAAGCTTGAAAAGAACAAGCGTCGATGACCTTTATTTTATTTGCCTTCACCTTTGTGCTGGCCGTTGTTCACTGGATAATCATTTATAAGCGCTGGCGCAAAGCTGAATTTTTCTTCAAACCAGCGGTGATTGTCGCCTTGCTGGCAACGCTCTGGTTAACCCAGCCAGGTTTGCCCAATGGATTGGCTTATTTTGCCGCCGCACTGCTCTTCTCGCTGATCGGTGATTTTCTCTTGCTGTTTCCGAGTTTTTTTGTGTTTGGGCTGGTCATGTTTTTAGCGGCCCACCTGTGCTATATCATTGGGTTTAACATCCCATTACCGCAATTTGATTTATTTAGTCTTTTTCTTGCCGTTTCAGTGGCTGTTTTGGCAGGCCGTATTTACCAACGCCTTAACGCCGGTTTAATGCAAAAAGGATTGCGCCGCCTGCAAACTCCGGTGAAATTTTACCTGGTTTCGCTCAGTCTGATGTTTATCTCTGGTTTCTCGACCCTTTTTCGGGTGGATTGGTCGCCCAGCGCGGCGCTATTGGCGGCAGGCGGCGTGTTTTTGTTTGCTCTTTCGGATACGCTGCTGGCCTGGAACAAGTTTGTTCGCCCGCTACGCACCCGCCGGATAGGGTATATGATCGCCTATCACCTTGCACAAATCGCCATTATCGCTGGGGTGCTGGTAAAGCTATGAATTTTTAATGCTTTTTGTGTTCCTTCACTATTCAAGGTGGTATATAATGACAAAAAATCCTACTTGGAGCAAAAGGTCGCATGGCTAATCCTGAAAAGGCAAATGCTCGCAAAACAATTGGTATTTTTATCGCCCAAATTGGTCGAATTTTGGGACAGGATTTTATGGCGGGCATTGCCAATGCTGCTGAAATCCATGACTTAAATCTGATTATTTTTGTGGGCGGCCAGCCTTCTGCGTTGATTACTCCGGGGGAGTTTACGGCTTCTTATGGTTTGTACGATCTTGCCAAGCCCGAACGTCTTGATGGGTTAATCATGGCGGCAGATATTGCGCACGGGGTTAAGCCCAAGGAAATAAAATTTTTCTGCGAACATTACGCTAATATCCCCTTGGTTGTAAATGCCATCGACATCGAAAACTCTACCAACCTGCTTGCCGATAATATTGGCGGAATGCGGGCGGTGGTCAAACATTTAATTGAAATCCATGGGTATCAAAAAATAGCTTTTATTCGTGGTTTAAAAGATCAGGTTGATTCTGATCAGCGTTTCCATGCTTACCGAGAAGAACTAAAAGCGCATAACATTCCATATGACGAGAAACTGGTGGTCGAAGGTGATTTTAGCGCTCATAGCGGGCGCAGCGCTGTGCAAACCTTGTATGAAGAACGCAATTTGAAACCAGATGCAATTGTTGCATCGAACGACCGCATGGCATTTGGCGTGATGGAAGCCTTGCAACTGCGCGGTATCAATGTTCCGGCAGATGTTGCGGTGACTGGTTTTGACGATGTGCGTGAGGCTCAATCTTTAGGAGTCCCCTTAACCACGGTTCATCAGTCATTTTACGAGATGGGGTATCGCGCGGTTGAAACCCTGCTTTCCATTCTAAACGGGGAAGATAAACGCGGGCAAATTACCATTCCAACTCAGTTGGTAGTGCGCTGGTCATGCGGATGCCTGCCCGAAAGTGTGGTGCGAGCCTCGGTTCTTGTTCAAGAAGTAGCGCGTACGGGTCACCTTGAGAACAAACGTGAGGCCGTTATCCGGTCTTTGGCTGAAGCTGGGAAAATAGGGCCAAATTCGGCCATTGCGGCCCGGTATGCCCAGGTTAGCGGTCAGATATGGGATGCGTTTTTGGCGTCGCTACACGATCAAACCAAAGGTGAAGCGTTTTTGCGGGCAATTCAGGCGCTGGTGGGGCTTTTACAAAGCGTGGATGAAGAGGCCACATCCTGGCACAACGTTATTTCCACTTTGCGCCGATATGCTCTGGCAGGTCTGAGCGATAAAAATTCCACTTTGAAAGCTGAAAACCTGTTTCAGCAAGCGCGGATGTTGGTGGGAGAGCTTTCGCAACGCGCCCAGGCTTATCACCGCTTGCAACTTGAACAACAGGAAGAAGTCTTACAAAGTTTTAGCTTTTCGATGGCTCCAACCATGAGCCTGGCAGAAGTGGGCGAGGCTGTGCAAAATCACTTTCCTAAAATGGGAATTGATCATTTTTATATGCTGCTTTATCACGATTCTGCCCGGCCTCAGCCGGTAGCTTTGCCCCCCTCGAAAAGCTATCACCTGCTGATGAAGTATGACGAATCGGGTTTGCAAATGCCCAAAGAGCAAGCCTCTGTGCCTACGGGACGTTTGCTCCCACAGCTAATGCCCAGAGAACGGCGTTACAATGCGGTGGTGATGCCCCTGGCGCTGGCTAAGAATCGCTTTGGTTTTATTTGGATGGAGATGGGGCCACCCGATTGGGAGATTTATGTGCGGGTGCGTAACCTCATCGCTAGCGCCCTCTTGCGTACCATGCTGGTTGAACAACGTGAGCAGGCCCAAAAAGAAGTGGAACGCCTGCTGGAAGATTCCAAGCAGCGCGCCGGGGAATTGGCAATCTCCAAAGATGTTGCTGAACAAACTGCGGATGAGTTGGCCCGATTGTATGGCACAGAGCAAGAGCGTCGGCAGCAGGCTGAGGCATTGGCGAAGTCTTCGCGTCAGCTTTCCACCCTGCTGAAGGTGGAAGAAGTACCTGAGCAGGTCTTGGAACAATTGGAACAGGTTTTGCCTTATGCCCGGGGGGCCTTGTTGTTAGAAGAACCGGGTGGCACAACCCGCATTATGACTCAGCGCGGCTTTCCTCAAGTGGAAAAAGTGGGCGATGTTCACATTGAAATTGACGACGATGGTGTCTATGACCAGATTGCACGCACCGGTGAAGCGCTCTTGATCGACGACGTTACAATGGAACCGGGCTGGCGGCAATTGGATTGGTTGCCCTTGCATCATTCGTGGATGGGGGTGCCGCTTTATTCCAAGAATAAAGTGATTGGTATGCTTTCGCTAACCCGCGAAGCCGTGGGCGCATTTAGCAAAGATGATTTACTCCTGGCAACCACGTTTGGTATGCAAGCTGCCATTGCGCTGGAAAATGCCCGCTTATATGATGAGCTTAACCGTTTCAACGAACTGATGGAACGCATGGTTTCGCAGCGGGTGGAAGAACTTAACAATGCCTATGTTCAATTGGAGAAGTTGGACAAGAACAAAACATCATTTATTCAGGTTGCAGCGCATGAACTTCGCACTCCGTTAACCGTGATGAAGGGCTACCTGACCATGTTGCGCGGCGTTCAGACCATTAAAGAACAGGAAATGCTGGTTCAAGCGGTGGATGGCGTTCTGAAAGGTACTGATCGTCTACATCAGGTGGTCAATAGTATGTTGGATGTGGTCAAATTGGATACGCAAACATTACAACCGCATTTTGAGAGAATTGCCATAGCCCCCATCTTGTCACAAATTCAAAACGATTACCGCGAAGACCTCGAAAAACGAAAAATGATCCTGACGCTGGGTGAAAATGTGCGCGCCGCTCCACACTGTATGGCCGATTCTCAGTTTTTGCAAAAAGCGCTTGATAACGTGATTGTAAACGCTATCAAATTTACACCAGATGGCGGCACAATTGCTGTCAACGCTGCTGTCATCCGCGATGATCGTATGGGGCAGTGTCTTGAAATCAGCGTGTGCGACACCGGTATCGGCATTGACCCGGCAAATCAGAAGGTCATATTTGAGAAACTTCACCAGCTTGGTAAAGTAGAGTTACATTCTTCGGGCCGAACCACCTTCAAGGGCGGCGGGCCTGGCCTGGGATTGGCAATCGCTGCGGGCATCATCAAGGCTCATCAGGGGCGCATTTGGGTCGAAAGTATTGGTTACGACGAATCTAGCTTGCCCGGTAGTACATTTTTCATCCGTTTGCCGATTGACCGAGGCTAATCGCCCAAGCAGCACCCTGCACCTCGGCTCTGTTGCATGAATATTTTTGACCCCACTGGGCCAGTATTTCAGCCTTTTGGGTGAATTTGTACCCACTTAGGGCTGAGAATCAGAGTAAATTCGTTTCGATTTTGGGATTGCGCTTTCAAAAAGGCCATTCATGCAACACAGCCTTGCACTGGTGGATTTTGGGGTCAAACCTGGCAGGCATGAATTATTACCGTCATTCCCCACAAAATATCGCACAGTAAACGAAGGGGCGCAGCATTGCTGCGCCCCTTCGTGACAATCATTACAGTTTCGGAAAACGCGATACCACCACCGCCGCCCCCGGCAAGGTCGCCTTGTCCTTGAGCGTCATCTCGGCGGGAGCGAGGCCGGCCTCCTTGGGTGCGCCCTGGTAGATGAAGAGCGGCGTGCCTTCGGCGGCATTTGCCAGGGTGACGTAGGCCTGGCCGGTCAGGGAACCTTCCATGTCGAGCGAACAGCTTGTCACCCAGCCGATGACCTTGCCTTTTCTATCGACAATCGGGTCGCCGTTGTGGGCCATGCGCACACCCTGCTCTGTAAAGCGGAAGCGCACCACCACACCCTTGCGGGCTTTCTCGCGGGCAATGAACGCCTCGCGGCCAATGAACCACGGTTTGTAGGGTTTGACATACGAACCAAACCCGCCTTCGGCCACGCCCAGGTCGCGTTCGCCGAATTTGCCCGAGCCGAGTCCCATCTCGTGACCGTAGAGCGGCAGACCGGCCTCGGTGCGGAGCGAATCGCGCGCGCCCAGGCCAATCGACTTGACGCCGAACGGCTCACCGGCCTTCAAAATCGCGTTCCAGAACTCCGGCGCGCGCTGTGGGTGGACGAACAACTCAAAGGCCATCTTTTCGCCGGTATAGCCTGTGCGCGAAACAATCAGGTCAAAGCCGCCGACCACGGCATCGCACAACTCGGTCCTTTTCAAAACCATGATGCGCTTCTTCGTTTCCGCATCCACACCCAGCGCAAACAGAATCTCGCGCGATTTCGGCCCTTGCAGGGCAATATCGACGCGCATTTCATCGCCCGCCGCCGCATCGCGCAGGTTGCGGATGACCGCCTCGTAGCCATACGTCCGCGCCCAGGGCCGGGCATTGTCGATCTTGACCTTGCCGTCGCGCACGCTTTCGAGCCAGGTGCGATCCTTGTCGTCGTTCGAAGCGTTGACCACCACCAGGAACTTCTCCGCGCCACGCCGGTAAACCAGCGTGTCGTCAATCACGTCCGCATCAGGAGTCAGGAAGTGGGTGTACAGGCTTTCGCCGGGCTGCAATCCGCCGCAGTCGTTGCCGCAGACCGCATCCAGGAACGAAGCCGCGTCGCGCCCAAGCACCTCGTACACGCCCATGTGCGAAACATCGAATAGCCCCGCCGCGCGTCGCGTCGCCAGGTGTTCTTCCTTCACCCCGCTGTACTGCACCGGCATTTCCCAGCCCGCAAACGGCACCATGCGTCCGCCCAGGGATTTGTGGACATCGTACAGGCTGGTGCGTTTCAGCGCGGGATCGGCGGGTTCAACCCACGAGAACTCAGGCTTCGCTTCGCCGCCACCCGCCGCCTGGATACCGATAAACCAGGGTTTTTCTACGCCTTGTTGGGGCGATTCGCGAATCGCCCTTACCTCGGCCTGATCCGTTGTCGAGTCCGCCACCACCACCGGCCCCGGCAGCCGCGCCGGATCGTAATCCGACTGGCCGTCCAGTCGCAACGAGATGTAGGCATCCGACAGATCGCGCAGCCAGGTGGCGATCTGTCCCGCCTCGGCGGCGGGCACGCTCAACTGGTAGGAGCCGTTCTCGAGGCAGGCCAGGCTGACCGCCACGGTCGCCTTGGGGGTGGCAACGCTCGTCGAAACGGACTGTCCGGGCTTGAGTGCGGAAAGGTCCGCACCCGTAGCGTAATCCAAAAACTGGCGCACGCGGCGACCCCGAAGGTCGAAAACAGCGTAGGACGAGATATTATCTCGTCCTACATCATCCACATAGAAAAAGTGGGGATAAGCGCTCTTTTCGTACTCAAAATCGACCCCGGCTTCTTCGGCCAGCTTGCGAATTTTTAGGCGAGCTTCGTTAAGCGCGTTGAAATCGAGTTTGGCGCGGCGCACCTTGCCCTTGCGCACCGTATCGACGGTGTGCGGGGCGCAGGCCAGCAACACATCGGCCATGATGTCGGTCAACTGACGGGTTTTGGCCTCGTCGAAGCCGCGCTGACTGATCCAGGGTGTGCCCAGGCGGATGCCGCTCGGGTCGAGCGAGTTCTTGTCGCCGGGGATGGTGTTGCGGTTGACCACAATCCCGACGATGTCGAGGATGCGCGCCGCCATGTCGCCGGACAGGGCTACCCCATCCGCGTTCTTGACGCTGGTCACATCGACATTGACCAGGTGCGTATCCGTGCCGCCGAACGGCACGCGCAGCCCGCGCTGGATGAACTGGTCGGCCATCGCCGCCGCGTTTTTGAGCGTCTGGAGCTGGAGCTGCTTGAAGGCCTCGCTTTTGGCCAGTTTGAAGGTCAGCGCCAGCGCGGCAAAGATATGGACGTGCGGGCCGCCCTGTTCGCCGGGGAAGACCGCCCGGTCGATTTTCTTGGCCATGGCCGCGTCGGTGGTCAGCAGGACTGCCCCGCGCGGGCCGTCGAGGCTCTTGTGGGTGGTGGACATGACCACGTGGGCGTAGCCAATCGGCGAGGGGACAACTCCCGCCGCAACCAGGCCGCCCAGGTGCGAAATATCGGCCAGGAAGGTCGCCCCGACTTCATCGGCGATTTCGCGGAATTTTTTCCAGTCGGGAACCCAGGAGTAGGAGGACGCGCCCGCAATCAGCAGTTTGGGCTTGTGTTCGAGCGCCAGGGCGCGGACGTTGTCGTAGTTGATTTGCTGGGTTTCGGGGTCGACCGCGTAGTGGACGGCTTTGAACCATTTGCCGCTGCGATTGACCGAGGAGCCGTGCGAGAGATGTCCGCCGTGCAGCAGATTCATCCCCAAAATGGTGTCGCCCAGGTTGACCAGCGCCTGGTAAACGGCGTTGTTGGCCGGCCCGCCCGAAAGCGCCTGGACATTGACGAAGATTTGTTCGGGTTTGACACCGTTGGCGGCAAATAGTTCGCGGGCGCGGGTGATGGCCAGGCTTTCGACCACATCGGCATATTCCACGCCCTTGTAGTAGCGCGGGTCGCCGTTGCGGCGATATTCGGCCAGGCGCATCTCGTAATCGAACAAATCGGCTTCGGGCATCTTGCGCCATTCATCTTCGGGGTAGCCCTCGGCGTAAATGTTTTGGAAGGCGCTGCCCATTGCCTCGCGCACGGCCAGCGGAGCCTGGCTCTCGGATGCAATTAAGATGATCTTACGCGCCTGGCGCTCGGCTTCGAGCTGGGTCAGCTTGTAAACATCCGGGTCGAGGTCGGCCAGGGAACCGCGGAAAAGGAAATCGGTCATGAATATCTCCTGTGAAAAAGCAAAATGGGTAAGTGCAAATTGGTAAAAACGGCGTTGAGCATCGAATATCCGATACCGAATCGCTGATGATGACTAGCCTGAATTGTAGGACGGGATGGGAAAAGGGTCAAGTGAGAAACTCCCTATTTCTTGCCTGCATCGAAGCCTTTGCAGTGGACTTTTATGGCTTATTCTGGCAATATTTTTTCGTTCTCGTGCAGGCGGTTTGCTTTTTTAATCAGCCGCAGGGCGGGGGTCAGCAGGAAGCTGGCAAAGGCAATCGCCGCCTGAACGCTCCACAGGCTGACCAGGCCCGCCAGCGGCCCGGATGCAATCTGCCCGATGGCATCGACCTGGCCGGACATCGAGATGACCGTGGCGCGCGTGTCTGAATCGAGGCGCTGGTTGACCCAGGCGTTGTAGAGCGGGCCGAGCACGTTGCGCGTGATGCTGACCAGCAGAATTGCTGCCACCGCCACCGCCAGCACGGCGGCCAGGCCTTTTTTGAAAATATCGCCCATGTGCTGCCAGTTGTTGCGGTCTTC
>DYPU01000035.1 GCA_020719725.1 Anaerolinea sp.
CTTAGCAATGCCGTCAAATTCACGCCTGGCAGCGGTAAAATCGGGCTGAAGGTTGATTCCGATCAGGAAAATAATATTCTGTCGTTCTGCGTTTGGGATACTGGGATTGGCATAAAAGCCGAAGAAATGCCGCATCTCTTTCAGCCCTTTGTGCAATTGGATGCCGGGCTAACCCGTGAAACCGGCGGGACTGGCTTGGGGCTGGCCCTTGTCAGCCAGATGGCGCGTCTACACGGAGGCAGTATTCGGGTGGAAAGTGAAACACAGCGCGGCAGCCGCTTCACCATCTCCCTGCCCTGGATACCAGTCCCAAATACCGCTGTTCTCGTCCCGCCCGCTTCCACCCGGCCATTAATGCCTCTGGCAAATGAAGCTGCGCCCAAAGCCACCCTTTTGCTGATCGAAGACACGGAAAGCCTGGTCATGTTAATGCATGATTACCTTGAAAGGGCCGGATATTCTGTCATTATCGCCAAAGATGGCCTGGAAGGCTTGCATTTGGCAAAAAGCATATCGCCAGCCTTGATATTGATGGATATAATGATGCCTAACATGGATGGTTTGGAAGCAACACGCAAAATACGCGAAATTAGCGCCCTACAAAAAACGCCCATTATTGCGCTAACTGCCCTGGCAATGTCTGGCGACCTTGAACGTTGCCTGGCCGCTGGAATGAACGATTACATCAGCAAACCTGTCGATTTGAAGAAATTGGTAATAACCATTCAAACCCATCTTGCTGCCACCCAGGAGACTCAATGAATACGATCTTGATCGTGGACGACGATATGATTGGCCGCTTTACAGTGGAATCCATCCTTGAAGGAGAGGGCTATCAGCTTGTTATGGCCGAAAACGGCAAGGATGCTCTGCAAAAAGCCCGCCAAAGCCCGCCAAAGCCCGCCAGACATCATCCTTTTGGACGTAATGATGCCAGAAATGAACGGATATGAAGTCTGCCGCGAAATTCAAAAAGACCCGGCTCTCTCGCAAATTCCAGTCATCTTTCTGACCGCGCTCGATGATCGGCCCGCGTTGCTGGAGGGCCTGAGCGCCGGTTCAAATGATTTTATGACCAAACCCTGCGACCGCTTCGAATTGCGCGCCAGGTTGCGCGGCTTGCTCAGTCAAAAAAGACCGTATATCCCTTGAGAACACAGTCCCATCGTGTCTTCTCAAAAAGGGTGAAGACCCTCAAGGTTTCCCCGGCTGGCAGAAAACCTTGAGGGTTTGGGTATTTGCCCCAAATAATTAAGAAGGTACGTCCTATCCGCAAATGGGGGGATTAGCGCAAATAAAAAAATAGATTACGTCGCACCCTATTGTTGCGGCGGTGTTAAAAATTGGTGTTTCACCCTACTCTAACAATACAGGTGATTTTTATCATGCCAAACCGACTTGCCCAAGAAAATTCCCCCTACCTCCTGCAACATGCCAATAATCCTGTCGAATGGTATCCCTGGGGCGAAACTGCGCTTTCCCGCGCCCGCGCCGAAGCAAAGCCGATTTTTTTATCCATTGGCTATGCGGCCTGTCACTGGTGTCATGTCATGGCCTATGAATCCTTTGAAGACCCGGCCCTTGCAGCCATTATGAACGAACACTTTATCAATATCAAAATCGACCGCGAGGAACGCCCCGACCTGGATGGCATCTACATGGCCGCCACAATCGCCATGACCGGCACTGGCGGCTGGCCCATGTCGGTCTTTCTGACCCCCGACCTGCAACCCTTCTATGCCGGAACCTATTTCCCGCCCACGCCGCGCCACAATCTACCCGCTTTCGGCGATCTGCTAACAGGAATCTCAAACGCCTGGAAAAATGAGCGTGGCGAGGTGCTGCGGGTTGGCAGCCAGATCACAGACCACATTCAAAACGCCAGCCAGGCCCGCGGCGCAGCATCTTACCCACTCACCAACAGCCTTTTAGATAACGCCGCCAGCCACCTGGTCCAATCCTATGACTGGGGCTTCGGCGGCTGGGGAGATGCGCCCAAATTCCCACAGCCACTGACCATTGAATTTCTGCTAAATAGAGCCACAATCTTGGATACTTCATCACAAAACCGCCAAAATTACTTAAAAACAGCGGTTCACGCCCTTAAAGCCATGGCGCGGGGCGGAATGTATGATGTCGTTGGAGGCGGTTTCGCGCGTTATAGCGTCGATGCTCTCTGGAAAACCCCTCATTTTGAAAAAATGCTCTATGATAACGCCCAACTGGCTTTAGCCTATCTTCACGGCTACCTAATCAGCGGCGACGAGCACTTCCGGCGCATTTGCGAAGAGACCCTAACCTTCATCCAACGCGAACTGACCGATCCAACCGGCGGCTTTTATAGCAGCCTGGATGCCGACTCTGAAGGCCAGGAAGGAAAATTCTACACCTGGCAGTATGACGAAATTCAAAACCTGCTCCAATCCAATTTTGAATTTTTCAAAGCTGCCTACGGCCTGACCGTAAAAGGCAACTGGGAAGGCAAAACGATCCTGCAACGCGCCCTGGATGACGCCAACCTGGCCGCCCACTTCAACCTTAGCATTCCCGAAACAGTGGCCCAACTAGCAGCCTGCCATCAAACCCTGCAAATCGCCCGCGCCCGACGAGTTCGCCCCAACACAGACGACAAAGTGCTGACAGCCTGGAATGCCCTGGCCCTGGTCGCTTTTGCCGAAGCAGGCCGCTACCTGAAACGTCGGGACTTTCTAGATACCGCCATTTGCAATGCAAACTTTCTGCTCAATAAGCTCTATTCACAAAAGCGCTTACTTCGTTCCTGGCGGGCAGGCAGCGCCAAACACAACGCCTATCTCGAAGATTATGCCAGCCTGGCACTCGGCCTGCTGGCACTGTATCAATCCGACCCCAACCCCGATTGGTACGAAAAAGCCCTGCAACTCACCGCAGAAATGATCACCGAATACAAAGACCCGCAAGGCGGATTTTTCGATACCCGGCTGGATCACGAAACCCTGCTAATTCGGCCCAAAGACCTGCAAGACAACGCCACCCCATGCGGCAACGCCCTGGCCGCCAGCGCCCTGCTCCAACTAGCCGCCTACGGCGACCAGCCTGAATGGCGCAACCTGGCCGAAGAAATGCTGCCTCCCATGCTGGAAACAGCAGTGCGACACCCAACCGCCTTCGCCAAATGGCTCTACGCCGCCGATTTTGCGCTTGGCCCCATCCAAGAAGTCGCCATCTTGTCAGACCCAAGCCAGGCCCCGCCCCAAAGCCTGATTGAAGAACTCTGGAGCACCTACCGCCCGCGCCTGGTGGCCGCCCTCTCTAATCAGCCCCCAGCCCACAACGCCCCGGCCTTGTTAAAAAATCGTCCTTTGCAAAATGGACTAGCCACAGCCTATATTTGCCAAAATTCCATTTGCAAACACCCCATAACCAGCCCCACCCAATTGGCCGCGCAACTCTCCAACAAACCCAGCTAGCCCTCCCAAACCCGGCATACTCTCACCGCATCGCCAGCCACCCATGCAAATCACCCTGCAACTTGCTGAACTAATCACAGTCGCCATCGCCATCACCGCCAGCCTGCTACTGGCATTTGTAATTAGCCCATTCGCAATCCTATTAGCGCGCCAGGTTGGTCTAATCGACTACCCTGGCGCAGCCGAACATAAACGCCACAGCCAACCCACCCCACTGGCTGGCGGCATTATTTTAATGCTCAGCCTGCCCATCCTAATGTCCATTTGGAACTTATGGAACGCAAAACTGATCGGACTGTTCATCGGCACAAGCATCATCTTTATCTTTGGCCTGCTGGATGACTATTTTGGCTTCTCCGCCACCCTAAAATTTACCGGGCAAATCTCCGGGGGTCTGGTACTTTTGTTCAGCGGCATATCCGTTCACATTCTGGAAACACTCCGGCCAAACTGGGGCAATTTTGCAATCGACAGCCTGCACATTCTCATCACCCTGCTCTGGATCGTAGGAATCACCAACGCCTTTAACCTGACCGACAGCATGGACGGCCTCACCGCCGGGCTGGCCGCCGTTTCGACAGGATTTTTTACACTCGCCAGCCTGATAGCCGGACAGCTCGAACTGGCCCAACTAAGCGCAATCTTGTTTGGAATAGCGCTTGCGCTCTACACCATCAACATGACCCCCGCCTTTTCATTTTTAGGCGATTCTGGCGCACAAAGTTTTGGCTTTCTGCTGGCTGGAATCGGAATACTTTACCAACCCAACGAAGCGCCGCAAGGCTCAACCTGGTTTGTACCCATTTTACTGGTGGCCGTACCCATTTTTGATACAGCCCTGGTGACAATTTCACGCTTGCGACGCGGCAAACCCGTTTTCCAGGCCGATCTGGCCCATACCTATCACCGCCTCGTCAAACTGGGCATCCCCCCCAACAAAGCAGTTTTCTTAATTCAATTGGTGGCACTCTTTTCATGCAATACCGCCTTTATTATGATTTCCTTTTCACCCACACTGGCAAGTATTGTCTTTGGGCTAACTTGCTTCATAGGAATTATTCTGATAGCATTTTTAGAAATCTTTTCCAACGTTGAATAAACCACAATGTAAACGCTTTCACGGCACATCATTTAACGGTAAAATACCCCAATCAACTAAAAAAGGAGCAACACACATGGAATATCGTCGTTTGGGCCGCGCTGGCATCAAAGTCAGCCTATTATCCTTTGGTTCATGGGTTACATTTAGCAATCAAGCCGATATCAATGCCGCCGCCGAAATGATGGCCGCCGCATACGATGCCGGAGTCAACTTTTTTGATAACGCCGAAGTCTACGCGGGCGGAAAATCCGAAGAAGTAATGGGAGCCGCCTTAAAAAAACTAGGCTGGCGGCGCAGCAGCTACCTGGTTTCAACCAAATTTTTCTGGGGCTTGCACGGCAACATCAACGAACGCAACACCCTCAACCGCAAACGCCTGTTCGAGGCCATAGACGCCTCGCTCAAGCGCTTCGACCTGGATTATGTCGATCTGGTCTTTTGCCATCGGCCCGACCCCGAAACCCCCATCGAAGAAACCGCCCAAGCCATGCACGACATCGTCAGCTCTGGCCGCGCCATCTACTGGGGCGTTTCAGAATGGAGCGCCGACGAAATTCGCGCCGCCTGGAACATTTGCGACAAATACGGCTGGCACAAACCAACCATGGAACAACCCCAATACAACCTGTTCTGGCGCAAACGCGTCGAAGAAGAATACGCCCGCCTGTATCAAGACATCGGCCTCGGAACCACCACCTGGAGCCCGCTGGCTTCTGGCCTGCTAACCGGAAAGTACAATAACGGCATCCCGGCTGGCACACGCGGCGCACTGCCCGGCTACGAATGGCTGCAAAAAGCCCTGACAGACCCCGAACGCATCGAAAAAGTGCGCGGCCTGCAAACCATCGCAGACGAGCTAAACTGCTCCCTGGCCCAGCTTTCCATCGCCTGGTGCGCCAAGAACCCCAATGTCAGCAGCATCATCACCGGTGCCAGCAAGGTTTCACAAGTTCACGAAAACCTGAAAGCGCTCGAAGTACTGCCCAAACTTACCAGCGAAGTCATGGCAAAAATAGAAGAAGTGGCCGGAAAAGCCGAATAACCCCCAAAAAAACACAAAAAATAACAAAAACTCACCCAAAACAGCGGGTGAGTTTTTGTTTCAAGGACTTTATTCATTTTTTTTACTAACCTGATTAAAACCTTGATTTTTTTTCTATCATGGTAAGATTAGCGCGCTCTTTTCAAGGAAGGAATATGCCATGAATTTTCGTTCAAAAATTCCCAACCACTTCGACCTACCGCGCCGCATCGGACGGTTAAGCGAGCTGGCCTACAACTTGTGGTGGGTCTGGAATCCAACCGCCCAACGCCTGTTCAATCGTACTGACAATGCGCTCTGGGAGCGCGTCAACCATAACCCCATTCTGTTCTTGCGCCAGGTTGAGCGCCGCGTCTTAAATGCCGCCGCGCAAGACACCCATTACCTCGAGCTATACGACCACGTCTTCAAAGAATTTGACACTTACCTGGATCGTAAAGACACCTGGTACGCCACCGAACACCCCAAAAAAGGCCAAAGCATCGCCTACTTCTCGATGGAATTTGGCCTACACGAAACCCTGCCCATTTATTCGGGCGGCCTGGGCGTTTTAGCAGGCGACCACCTGAAAGAAGCCTCCGACCTGGGCCTGCCGCTGGCTGGCGTGGGCCTGCTCTACACTGAAGGCTACTTTTCCCAACACATCAGCGAAGATGGCTGGCAGGAAGCAATCAACAACCCGCTCAATTTTGATGCCCTGCCACTATTACCAGTGCTGCAAGAAGATGGAACCCCGCTCACCTTTAGCGTGGATTTTCCCGATGGGCCAGCCACTGGCCGCATCTGGGAAGTACGCGTTGGGCGCACCCCGCTCTATCTGCTGGACACCAACATCGACATCAACCCGCCGATGACCCGTCAACTGACAACCCGCCTATACTGGTCCGACATCAACCTGCGTATCATGCAAGAGATTTTACTCGGCATTGGCGGCGCACGCGCCTTACGCGCCCTGGGCATGAACCCCACCGTCTGGCACATGAACGAAGGCCATGCCGCTTTCCTAACGCTGGAACGCATCCGCGAACTGGTTCAGCAAGGTCAGGCCTTTGAAACAGCGCTGGCCGAAACCAAGAAAAACAACATCTTCACCACCCACACGCCCGTCCCAGCCGGCAATGACGAATTTCCACTCTGGCTGGTGGACAAATATCTCTCCTCGTTCTGGCCCGGCCTGGGGCTAACCCGCGACCAATTTGTAGACCTGGCCCACAGCCAACAAAGTTGGGGCGAAACCTTTAGCGTTGGCGTATTGGCCCTGCGCCATTCCAACGCTCACAATGCCGTCTCCGAACTGCATGGGCACGTCTCACGCCGCATGTGGCACCCGCTCTGGCCCGAGCGCGATGTGGAAGATGTACCGATCACCTATGTCACCAACGGCGTCCACAGCGGAACATGGATGGCGCGCCGCATTCGCGTCCTCTACGAAAAATACTTCGGCGGCGACTGGTATGAACACCTGGACGACCTCGAAATGTGGGAAAAGATGGATGCTATTCCGACCCAGGAATTGTGGGCGGTGCGCAATCACCTCAAACGCAAATTAACCTTCTACATGCAAGAACGCGCCCGCAAACACTGGATGAAAGGTGGCTTCCACCCGGTGCAAGTGATCGCAGGCGGAGCCATGCTCGACCCGTATGTGCTCACCATCGGCTTTGCGCGGCGCTTCGCCACCTACAAACGGGCCGGACTGGCCCTCAGCCAATTTGACCGCCTGTTAGAGATGATCAACCAACCCAATCGCCCGGTACAGATTTTGTTTGCGGGCAAATCACATCCCGCCGATGAACCCGGTAAATCCCTCATTCAGGAAGTCTACCGCAAGGTTAAAAAAGCTGAAAACGGGGGCCGGATTGTGTTTCTGGAAGATTACGACATGAACCTGGCGCGTTATCTGGTGCAGGGGGTAGACGTGTGGATGAACACGCCCCGCCGCCCCAACGAAGCCAGCGGCACCTCCGGTATGAAAGCCGCCATCAATGGCGGACTCAACTTCTCGGTGCTGGATGGCTGGTGGCGTGAGGCCTTCAACGGCGATAACGGCTGGGCCATTGGCCCGGATGCCGACCTGGACGATCAGGTTCAGGATGATGCCGATGCCGAAAGCCTGTACACCACCCTCGAAAAAGAGATCATCCCGCTCTACTACGAGGAGCGCGATGCCAACGATGTCCCGGTAAAGTGGGTTGCGCGTTCCAAAGAGTCAATGCGCACCATCACCCCCCAATTTAGCACCCGGCGCATGGTAAAGGAATATACCGAAAGGTTGTATCTCCCGGCCATGCCGGAAGTCAAAAAGAAGTAGAATGAAAGGTGCAGCCTGAAGACCGGCTGCACCTTTTTTAGTGCTCTTCTTTGACGAGTCACTATGAAAGGCCGTGACTTTTAACAGGAGTAAAAAAATGATGGACTATATCCTCTCTCCAGCCGCCTGGCTGGGCGCTCTGACAATTTTCACCATGCGCGTCGGCGATATGAGCATGGATACCCTGCGGGTCTTATTTGTGATGCGCGGTAAAAAAGGAATCGCCTGGGTTTTGGGATTTTTTCAATCGGTCATTTATGTGCTGGCAATCACCTCGGTGCTAAGCCAATTGGATAACCCGCTCAATGTCATTGGCTACGCCGCCGGGTTTGCCACTGGCAACGTAATCGGCATGTTGATTGAAGAAAAACTGGCAATCGGTCATATTCACCTGCAAATTGTCAGCCCACGCCTGGGGGCGGCGCTCTCGCAAATACTGCGGCAAGCCGGATTTGGCGTAACGGAAATACCGGCCCGTGGGCGGGATGGCATGGTCAGCATGTTAAGCGTCTCAGTGCTGCGCAAAGACGTCAACCGGGTGCAAAAAATTGTTTACGAAACCGATCCCGAAGCCTTTATCACCTCTGAAGATGTGCGCCCGCTTAACCGCGGATTCTGGCGCGCCTGACAAAAGTTACCATTAACAAATTTCCTGAAATCAGCGTTCAACAATTCGCTGAAAAAATCAAAACCAATCAGTCTTTTTTTCTAATCAATGTACGAGAACTTTGGGAATTGGACTTTGCCCAACTCAAAGGCGACTATGTCCACGTTGTCCCGATGAGCGTAATAGCGCAAGAACGCGAGGCAGCCTTTTCAGTAGCCCTACGCGCGCCGCAGGCCACCATTATCGTCATGTGTCATCGCGGTGTCCGCTCCATGCAAGTCACACAATGGATGCGGGCGCAAGGCTGGCAAAATGTGTTCAGCCTGCGCGGCGGAATCGACGAGTACGCCCGAAACATTGACCCAGGCATTGGCAGGCATTAGACAGACCTGGCGGCCTTTGCGGTTCGTGATCTTTTGAGTTGAAAATCTCAGACCTGACAGGTTTCTGTCAGGTCTTGGGTCACGCGCAGTTTCAAAAAAAAGGCTGAAGGCCAAAAGCCCTCAACCTTTTTTACGCAATCAAGCCGCTAAAACGCAAATTGACCGTTACGGTAGATCACATCACCATCGACGCTAATCTCGGCCTCTTTGCGCATATCGCAGATCATATCCCAATGGATGACACTCTTGTTTTTCGAACCCGTTTCCGGGTAGCCTGCCCCCAAAGCCATGTGAAAAGTGCCGCCAATTTTTTCGTCAAACAGAATATTACCAGTAAATTTGTCAATTTCAAAATTCGTCCCAATCGCAAATTCGCCCAAATAGCGCGAACCAGCATCAGAATTGAGCATTTCGAGTAAATATTTTTCGTTTTTATCGGCCCTGGCCGCCGAAACTTTACCGTTGCTAAAGGTTAGCTCAATTCCTTCTACCGCCACCCCGTTGTAAATGGCCGGATAAGTGAATTTGACCCAGCCATTCACTGATTCTTCCACCGGGCCAGTGTAGATTTCACCATCAGGCATATTGTGGCGGCCACACGAATTGTTGAAGGTGCGGCCCTTAATCGACAGGCTTAAATCGACATTTGGCCCGTGCAAACTGACCAGGCTGTGACCCTGAATTTTTTCAATCATCTGCACTTGTTCATCGTGGACTTTTTTCCAGTAAGCCACCGGGTCTATTTCGTTGGCATGGCAGGCCCGGTAAACAAAATCTTCATAGGCCCGCAAGCCCATACCGGCTTCCACCGCATAGCCATCGGTTGGGAAAAGCGTTGTCACCCAGCGCAATTCACCGGTTGCGCCGCGCCGCATCTGCGTTTGCAAAATTGAAGAAAGCGCCTTTTGGCGGCGGCCTAATTTGGCCGGGTCTATCGCCGAGAGCGCGCGCGGATTGGTCTGCGAATGAATGCGAATGCGTGATTCAAACGTCTCATAGGCCAGTTTCTGAAAAGTCGGTAAAGAATCCAACTGGCTTTCATTGGCGGTCTCGTAAAAAACTTCCTGCTGATCGGGCAATTCCAGCAAAACGTGAGGATGCGCCCCCACCTCCAACGCCCTATGAAACAAAGCCCGTACCAATGGCTCGGCGGCGGTTGTTCCCTCAATCAAAACCCGGTCCCCAGCGCTCAAACCGGCTGAATAATCAATCAAAATACGGGCAAAACGGTCAACTCTAGCGTCGCTCACAGCTTGCTCCTGGATGAAAGATAGCCAAATTATATCACCCCAGCCAGTCAATTCTTTTTCATAAAACAGGCCCATCCGGGCGGGTTGGGGTATACTCACCCCGTTCAAACCTAAAAACGAAAGATACCCAACCATGAAACAACTCCTACAAAACCTGCGTGATGGAAAAACCATCGTCAAAGAAGTGCCTGTCCCCACCCCACGCCCCGGCATGGCGCTCGTAAAAGTAGCCGCCTCGCTCGTCTCCGCCGGAACCGAGCGCATGGTCGTGGAATTTGCCGAAAAATCCCTGCTCGGCAAAGCCCGCTCCCGGCCAGACCTGGTGCGCCAGGTGCTCGACAAAATGCAGCGCGAGGGCCTCGTCCCCACCCTGCAAGCCACCTTCAACCGGCTGGACAGCCCCATGCCGCTTGGCTACTCCTCAGCCGGAACCATCATCGGCCTGGGCACAGGCATGGACGGTTTTAAAATCGGCCAGCGCGTGGCCTGCGCGGGCGGCGGCTACGCCGTCCATGCCGAATACAACATCGTCCCGCGCAACTTGCTCACCCCCCTGCCCGACAAGGTCGATTTTGACTCTGCCGCCTTCACCACCCTCGGCGCAATCGCCCTGCACGGTTTACGGCTGGCCGAACCGCAATTGGGCGAAAATATCGCCGTAATCGGTTTGGGCCTTTTGGGATTATTGACAATTCAACTGGCCTCTGCCGCCGGATGCCGGGTTTGGGGCATGGATACCAACCCAGAGCGGGTTCAACTGGCGGAGCAATTTGGAGTTTCAGCCTGCCAGCGCTCCCAGGCCGTTGATTCCGCTGCGGCATTCACCGCCAATCGCGGCTTCGACAGTGTCATCATCTGCGCCGACACAGCTTCAACTGACCCGGTCGAGTTGGCGGGTGTCATCGCCCGCGACCGGGCCAAAATTGTAGCAACCGGCGCGGTTGGCTTAAGTTTTCCACGCAAAATTTACTATGAGAAAGAACTGAGCTTCATCAACTCGCGCTCCTACGGCCCAGGCCGCTACGATGCCAGCTACGAAGAAAACGGCCAGGATTACCCAATTGGCTACATTCGCTGGACGGAGGGGAGAAATTTTTCGGCTGTTGTGGCGCTTTTAGCAAATGAACTGTTGAAAGTAGCGCCGCTGATTACGCACCGCTTCCCGATTGGGGAGGCCGCCCTGGCTTACGAGGTTATCACCGGCAAAAAGAAAGAACCGTTTTTGGGCGTTTTGCTAAAATATGCCACTGGCGAGCAAAAAGTAGAAAATAAAACCATCCACTTTCCAAGTTCCACGGCCTCGAAAACAGCGGCGGTGCAACTTGGCATTCTGGGAGCCGGTCTCTTTGCCAATGCCACTCTGCTGCCCGCGCTTAAAAAGGTCAAAGAAGCCAATCTGGTGGGCATTGCTTCGGCGGGCGGGCTTCATGCCGCGCACTCTGGCTCAAAATTTGGCTTTCACTATGCCTGCTCAGACGACGAGCAGATTCTCACTGACCCTGAGATCAACACGGTGCTGATTCTGACCCGCCACGACAGCCACGCCGATTTAGTGGTTCAGGCCTTGCAGGCCGGAAAACATGTTTTTGTGGAAAAACCGCTGGCGCTGAACAATGAGCAGTTATCAGCTATCAGCCGCCAATTGTCCGTGAGCAGTGAACAACTGCTGATGGTTGGTTTCAATAGAAGGTTTGCGCCGTTAGCCAGGTCTCTCTCCTCTTTCATCTCTCAGCGAACTGAGCCGCTTTATGCCCACTACAGAATTAACGCCGGAGCCATCCCGCTCAACCACTGGGTTCACGACTCCGCTCAGGGCGGCGGACGCATTATCGGCGAGGGCTGCCACTTTATCGACTTCCTGACCTTCCTGGTCGGTTCTGGGCCGGTCTCCGTCCGCGCGGCGGCCCTGCCGGAGGGCGGAAAATACCGCGAAGATGCCGTTTCGATGACCTTCAGCTTTGCAGACGGCTCGATTGGCGTGGTGGATTACCTCGCCAACGGCGACAAATCTTTCGCCAAAGAAAGAGTCGAGGTTTTTTGCGGCGGCCAAATTGCAGTGTTAGACGATTTCAGAGTGTTGGAAACGGTCAGGGATGGGAAAAGGAAAACGGTTAAATTGATGGGCCAGGACAAAGGCCACTTTAGCGAGATGCAGGCCCTCGTCAGCGCGATCCGCAGCGGCCAGCCGCCCATCCCGTATGAACAACTGATCGGCGTCACCCAGGCCAGCTTCGCGGCGGTTGAATCGATTCGTAAGAATGGGGAAAAGGTAAATATCTGAATTCATTCCAAAACTTGCAAAGCAAATTTCGTTACAACACATCAACGATTTGATGTGTCGCGCAAAGCTATTTGAATAGCCGTTATTACCCCGCGAACATCTTGCATGACATCATTATTCCAAAATCGCAAAACTCGATAGCCCTGCGACTCTAAAAAGGCCGTTCGTTGTAAGTCATATTCCTGCTGTTCCAAATGCTGACCGCCATCCAATTCAATCACAAGTTTCTGGCGGGGAGCGCAAAAATCAACAATGAAAATGCCAATGGCATGTTGGCGCCGAAAGCCAATACCATCAATCTGATGGTTGCGCAAATTTGCCCAAAGGCGCCTTTCAACTGGCATCATTTCACCACGCAGTTGCCCGGCGCGGTACATGGTTGTTAGATTAGAACGTTTTGGCGGCATAAGCAAATGGCCCCTCCCCTACCCCATCAAAGAATCAGAGAGCAAAGAATCAGAGTTCAGATTCAAAGATGGGAGCAGCACCAACCGAAAACCGTAGTTCCTGAAGTCGCGGTCAGGACTGTTCCTGTAGCGGAGGGCAGAGCGGGCGCTGATGCGAACACTGTCGAAGGAACCGCCGCGCAGGACACGGAAGCTGCCTTTTTGGGGGCCAGCAGGGTCTTTGACAACGGTCTTGCGGTTTTTATATTCGTTCTCATCGAACCAGTCGGCGCACCACTCCCAAACATTACCAACCATATCAACACAACCGTAGCGAGAATCCCCTTGCGGCGAAAACTGCCCAACCGGGGAGGTATCACCAATTTTAGCCTCATTTGTATTGGTTTTGGCCGGGTCAAATTCATCGCCCCAAGGGTAGATGCGGCCATCTTCGCCCCGGGCGGCTTTTTCCCATTGGGCTTCGCTCGGCAAGGCGTAGTTCTTTTTGGTTTTTTCACTTAACCACTTGCAGTATTGCTGGGCCTCGTTCCAAGAGACGTTGACCACCGGGTGGTCGCCTTTTTCAGACGGGTACTGGCCATCATCCCAGCCTTGCGGGGCCTTGCCACCTTCGCGCACGAAGAACTGATATTCGCGGTTGGTGACCGGGTATTTGCCAATCAGGTATTCTGAGAGTTCCACTTCGTGCCGGGGCTGTTCCCAAGCCAGGTATTTTTGCCAGTCAGCTTTGTTCGATACACCCGCCAACGCTTTTTCGGCCTGTTCTTTGGTGGTGCCCATGATAAATTTGCCCGCCGGAATACGCAGCATTTGCGGCTCGAAAACCTGGCGCTCGGCCACCCTGGGCACTTCCACTTGCGGGGCCTCAACAGAGCGCGTCAGGGTGAAATACAGGCGCAGTTCTTCGGGTCTCAACCCACTAAAGTTGGCTTCGGCCAATTCGGGCGGGTGCATGGTCAACACGGCGCGCACGGCCTGTTTCGAGAGATACGGCGCCAGGGCCGGGGGCGGCTCCACTCTGGACTCCGAGGCTTTTTTGCCTTCCTGGGGCAGCTTTTCACTGACAAGGCCGCCTTCAGCCATCTCGCGCGCGGCGGGCCCAGCCTCGGCCCGGTAGTAGTCCTCCAGTTCGCGCAGATAACGCGGGGTTTCCTTGAGCAGTTCATACAATTCCGGGTAAATGGCTTGCAGGGTCACCACTTTTGCCAGGCGGATGGGCTTGATCTTATCCTGGTGGCGTTTGCCCGCCAGGCTGTTAAGCATCAAAAAGACATTGACCGTGCGCTTGATCTGGCGCGGGTTGCTGCCCAGGCCCACCGCAAAAATCTCCGGGCATTCGGGCGCGGGCCAACGCGGGGTGAGCTCGGTCACAAATTTACTCATATCGGCCCGTTCCACCGGCGGAATCTGGAAGGGCAACTGGACAATTTTTTCGAGATAATGCAGGCCTTCGATGGTAAAACGCGCTTTGCCCTCGCCGTCGTTCTTTTGGCCGAGTTCACGATATTTAATCTCGATCCCGCGCGCGATTACATCCTTATCCAACCCAAGCACAAAGATGCAATCTGGCACATCCAAAAATAATTTGATCGCTTCCAAGACCTGGATGGCCTTCTCAGGCAGGCAACGGTCGAGATCGTCCACAAAAACCACCAACCGACCCGGTTTGACGCGACTCTCGACCAGAGTCTTAAACTTTTCTTGAAACTGCTCCAGGAAACGCACCTGTTCGATATGAATTTTTGTCCGTTCGCGCTGAATGGCATCCAACGCCTCCTGGCTAACGTTTTCTGCGCCCATTTTTTGCAATTCTTCGATAATTTTCCCCAGCGCGGGCGCGCCAGGGATGAAAGACAGCCCAATCTGGACCGCGCCCTGGGCCACCTTTGAGCCAAGTTTCAGCAGGTCAATCGTCACGCCGCCCGCTTTTTCCAGGTCTATGGCGCGGTAGAGCATGGTTTCGAGATAATCCAAATCCTGGGTATTTTCGCCCGGCTTGATTTTCTTGCGCACCGCAAAGAGCACGTTCAGCAGAAAAGCGCGCCAGAGCGTCTCTTCCTTGTCATATTTCCAGGCATCGAACCAGGCCACCGTAAAATTTTCGGGCAATTGGTCGCGCACCATGCCCATCAGGGAGGTTTTTCCTGACCCCCAGGTGCCAAAAATGCCAATCGTCAACGGCGTGCTGCTCGATTCGACCACTTCGGCCAGGGTTTCGATATACGGCATAAAATCCAGCAGGTCTTTGCAGGCTGGCAGGTCGTTTACTGTGATGGTTTTTTCTTGGTCAGACATAAATCCCCTCCGTGGGCGATCCTGAGCGTAACAGATGAAATCATTAGGGTCTGTTTCATTTCAGTATTTCGCATTCCGTAAGCCTACAAATGAAACGCACCCAAATCATTATAGCGCTAAAGCATTCCCAACCGACAAAGGTATAATCGAGAAAAATCATACCTTCAAACAAACACTGCCAAGAGTCTCCATGGCCCCTAAACCCTTCCACAAACCACCTGCCTTCCAAAATAGATTTTTCGTCCATCTCTCTTTAAAAAAAGTGGCGCTGAGGCTCTTCTCTGGGCTGACTGGCGCGTTTGAAGCATGAAAAAACTGCTCATCCTCAAACTTGGCGATACGTTGCCCGAACTCACCGCCCGGCGCGGAGATTTTGAAAACTGGTTCATCATCGGCCTTGGGCTGGATGCGGCGCTCATACAGATTTTCGACCCACGCAGCGAGGCAGATTTTCCACCGCTGGCAGCCATCGCCGGGCTGTTGCTGACCGGCTCGCACAGCATGGTAACAGAACACCTGGACTGGAGCGAGCGCACTGCCACCTGGACAAAATCTGCCATTGCAGCCCAAATCCCAACGCTGGGAGTGTGCTACGGCCATCAGCTTTTGGCCTACGCCCTGGGCGGCGAGGTCGGCAACAACCCGCGCGGCACACAGGAGGGCACCACCAGCATCCAACTGACCCCTGAAGGGCAGGCAGACCCACTGCTGGGCGGCCTGGGAGCCAGTTTCGAGGCCCAGGTCAGCCACGCTCAATCCGCGCTCAGTCTGCCGCCCTGGAAAGCATCATCGGCGGTGTGGACTTTAGCGGAGATTCGTCGCTGCATCCGGGCGAATTTCTGCGCCTGTTGAAAAACCGGGTTGCTGAAATGGGCGCGGACTTGCGAGAAAATACCCCGGTTGCTGAAATTGTTTCGCAAAACGGAAAAATCACCCGCATCGTGACCCCGAACGAAACGTTTGAACCGGCCCTGGTTGTGCTGGCCGCCGGAGCCTGGTCGCCGCAAGTTGGGCGTGGACTGGGGCTGAATCTCCCCATCCAACCAGCGCGCGGCTACAGCCTGACCATGCCCGCCATCAAAAATATGCCGCGCAGCGCCCTGCTGCTCGGCGAACGCAAAGTGGCAATTACGCCAATGGGAAATAAACTGCGATTCACCGGGCGGCTCGAAATTGGAGAAATGTCCACCGCGCCCAATCCGCGTTGGGTCGCCAATATCGAGCGGGCCGTGCGCGAATACATCCACCTGGAGGATGAGCTTTCAATCGAAGAAACCTGGGCCGGGCTGCGTCCCACCACCCCCGATGGAATGCCAATCATCGGCTTTTCCCGGCATCACGAAAACTTAATTCTCGCCACCGGCCACGCCATGCTTGGGCTAAGTCTTGGCCCCGGAACCGGGCAGGTCGTAACCGAGTTGGCAAATGGCGTAAAACCAGCTTTTGACCTGCATCCCTTTAGCCCGGAACGCTTTTAGCCTCTTGGTTTCACAATTCTTATTTGCGTTTTAAATCAAAAACGGTCTGAAATTCAGGCCGTTTTTGATTTTTATGATTATTGATTTAAGCGATCTACTTCGACATTAATTTGTGGCAGTAATTCGTTAATTTTATCCATGCTGGGGTTGGCATCGCTCATTCTGGAAATGTCCCCAGACGTGATTGCCGCGCCGTAGGCATCGGCAGTTGCGAGGGCGGCATCCGCCAACTGCCCCACCAGGTCACTCAGCCTGGTGTAATCGTCAGAATCCGGCGCTGGCAAATTTTTCAAGGCCTTGCCTGCGCCACGCAAAAGGGCCAATTGCGTTTCGGTATCTGCAACCCACTGCGGGTCGGTAAACTTTGCATTATCGGCATTGACAATGTCAATTTGGGAATTTAAGGCACTGGTAACAGTATTAAATTCATCAATGGCCGGGTTCAGGGCATCAATGTAAGCGCTGCCACAGGCAGTCAGCGCAAACACAGACAGGACAAATAGCAAGGGCAATAACAACTTCTTTTTGGATAGCATCTAAGCTCCTTTTATTGATTAAGACCGTGAAAAACAAGTTCATCAAAGTCTATCCGTCTCAACCAGGGCACGAAAAACGCAAATTTTTATTTTTTGTTGCGCGTTCAGAAAATAGGCCTTCGTAAAACCTGCAAAAACTTCGTTTACTTTGTAATTACACAAAATAAGATATTATTTATGATAATTGCAATATTTAGATAGCGATATGTCAACTCTTACTCGAAAACAAATTTGTGCGATAATTGATTAGGTCTATGGCAATATCAGCTTGCTGAATCCGGCGTTCCAAGAATGATCTGCCATCTTATTCTTCATTCAATTTACTTTCTCCGGAGGTATAAAATGCTTGTTGATTTTTTGAAAGCAATCAAAGAAGGCACTCAGGTGTACTTCATCATTGGCGGGGTTGTCATCGGCGGCGACCTGCTAAAAGTGGATTACGAAAAAGAATACGTTCAGCTAAAAGGAGCCATTTTCCAAAATGGCCTGACCGTGCCCTTTTTTGTGCTGCCCTTTGCAAACTTGCAAGCCTGGGGCGTGCGTCCCAGATAAAGCAAGAATCAAGCGCCCGTTCTCGGCTGAGAACGGGCGCTTGATTCTTGTTAGGCCCTACTCGTAGCGCAGGGCCTCGACCACCTTCAGCCCCGCGGCTTGCCGGGCCGGGATAATGGCCGCCAGGCCGCCGAAGAGCAGGCCAATCACACTGGCGGCCAGGATGCCGCTCAGGGGGAAGTAGTAGCCCATCGGGAACATGACCTCGATGGCGGTCACAAAGACATAGCCCAGGTACAGCCCGCCGAGGATGCCAAAGACCGTCCCAATCGCGGCCAGGAGCAGGGCCTCGGCCAGCACCAGCGCGCGGATTTGTTGGCGCGTGGCTCCCACCGCCCGCAACATGCCAATTTCGCGCGTCCGCTCGATGACGCTGATGGTCAGGGTATTGAGCATCGCAATCAGCGAGGGGAAAGCCAGGATGGCAAAGAGTAAGTAAATCCCATAGAAAGCGGCATTCATCATGCCCATCAGCGACTGGTAGTAATCGGCGCCAGAAATGACCTTGAACTGCGGGTAGGCGCTGGTCAGGGCCTTAATTTGCGCCCCGGCCAACTCGCGGTCGGCTGTCTCGCGCAAATTCAGTTGCAAAAAGACATCCTCGGTCACGCCAAAATCAGCTTGCAGGTTGGCCTGCGAAAGATAGGCGGTCGTCAGTTTGGCATTCAGCAGGTCGGTGGCGGCGGCGACGATCCGGTAAGTGACCCGGCCGGTGGGCGTTAGCAGTTCCACCGTCTCGCCGACCTGGGTTTGGGTAGCCACCATGAAGGGTCCGTTGACAATTAGCGCGCGGCCCTCGGTCCGTTCGGCATAGGCTGAAGCGCTGCCCTCGGTAAAAATCAGCCCGCTGACTTCTTGGAAGGCGTC
The DNA here is from genome assembly GCA_020719725.1 of Anaerolinea sp. Lineage (GTDB taxonomy): Bacteria > Chloroflexota > Anaerolineae > Anaerolineales > Villigracilaceae > UBA8950. Next base: position 18,561 of record DYPU01000035.1, read on the forward strand.
TGGTTCGATCCCAATTAATGAAACCGCCAAGCCGTGGGTGTTCGACGTGCCGTAGCGGAAAGTGCTGACGGCCGCCACCCCGTCCACGGCGCGCAGATTCTCCGCCAGGCCGGGCAGCGCACCGACATTGCTACCCCAGACCCCAATCGAGGGCGGCACGAGCAGATAACTGATCGGGCCGGTGGTTGAGGCGGTCACCCAACCCGAAGCGTTGCAGCCAGGCGGCGGCTTTTTGGTGCGCTTCGGCCGGTTTCAACCCATCGAGGGTGACTGGCAGGGCGGCATTTTCCACCACGGTCATAACCGGGATCAGGTTGTAGAACTGGAAGACAAAGCCCAGTTTGCGGCGGCGCAGTTTGGTCAGAGCGTCGTCATCCAGGTTGTGCAGGTTGTGGCCTTCGATTTCGACAGTGCCAGAGCTGGCTTGGTCCAACCCGCCGAGCAGGTGCAACAGCGTTGATTTGCCGCAGCCGGAGGGGCCCATAATGGCCACAAATTCGCCCGGCTGGACGGAGAGTGAAACGTGATCAAGCGCGGTCACGGCAGTAGCGCCGGAGCCGTAAATTTTGGTTAATTGGAAGGTAGTAATAATGGACATAAGTACTCCTTGCTAACGATGAAAGATAAATGATGAAGACCAACTTCGGGTAATTCCGCATTCATCATTCTGCCTTCTGCGTTTTCTTGGGCCGTCCACGTGGACGAATTTCAGGCTCGGGGAAGGCCTGGCCTTTGATGGCTTCGATGCGCATTTCGGTGATGTCCATCCAGCGCAGGTCGGCTTCGAGGTGCATGATGGCTTTGTCCATGAGCAAAATTTGCGCCAGCTCTTGGCGCAGGTCATAGCTGTCGCGCAGGGCCGTCAAACTGTGCATTTCCTGATAAATGTGATTGCGCTGGGTCTGGAGGATCCGCTCCGGGTTGCCTTCGCCGGAAAAAAGCGCCACCATCAGTTTGACGAAAAACTCGTCCCGCTGGTGCTGGGTTTCCACGGCTGCCGCAAACCAGGCGTGGAGGTTCTCCCGGCCTGGCCTCGTCAGCGCGTAAACGCGGCGCGAGGGTTCATCGCCCTGGCCCAGGTCAGACAGGCGCGTCACCAGCCCGGCTTCTTGGAGCCGGTCAAGGGTCGTGTAAATTTGGGCCGGTTTAACGTCCCAGTTTTCATCGCCGCCGACCACCGCCTCGAAGGCCACACGCAGTTCATAGCCGTGACGGGGTTTTTGGGCAAGTAATCCAAGCAGGGCATGACGAACGGACATAGGATTTCCTGAAAAATAGTTTACAAGTTAGCAATAAAATAAAATGATAAACAAGTTAGTATTACTTGTCAAGAGGCAGCAAAAAATCTATTTCGTTCTAAGCACGCAAAAAAACAAAAGTGCTCTACATGATAGGCTCAAACTCATGTAAAATTCAAACACTTTTCACATTAGGAGAATGCAATATGGAACAACTCTTTACCATAGAGAACGGCATCGCCCTGCTCACGCTCACCGTTTTGGAGATTGTGCTAGGCATCGACAACATTGTCTTCATCTCCATTCTGGCAGATAAATTACCAAAGGCCGAACAGCCCAAAGCGCGTCAACTGGGCCTGGGGCTGGCGCTCATCACACGCATCCTGCTCCTGCTTTCCTTGAGCTGGATTATCAAGCTGGAAAATCCGCTCTTCACCTTGCCCGTTGTCAACCTGGGTATTTCGGGACGCGACCTGATACTGATGGGCGGCGGCCTGTTTCTGATTTATAAAGCCACTCACGAAATCCACGACAAGCTAGAAGGCAAACACGGGGAAGTCAGCGCCAAAGTCGCCGCCTCACTTACAGCGGTTGTCATCCAAATCGGCCTGCTCGACATTGTCTTCTCACTCGACTCGGTTATTACAGCCGTTGGCATGGCACAAAGCATCTATGTCATGATTGCCGCAGTCATGATCGCGGTCGGAATTATGATGTTTGCCGCCACCCCACTCAGCGAATTTGTCAGCCAGCACCCCACTGTCAAAATTTTGGCACTCAGCTTCCTGCTGCTCATCGGCACCTCACTTATTGCCGAAGGGTTACATCAGCACATCGAAAAAGGCTACGTCTACTTTGCAATGGGCTTCTCGGTCTTCGTGGAAATACTCAATTTACAGATGCGCACCAAGACCGACCCGGTTCATCTGCACAGCGCTTACGAAACCACAGCCCCCTCCCATCAACAACCTCACGCCACCAAGAAAAAGAAATAGACCCAGTTCACCCAGCCCGGTAGAATCTGCCGGGCTTTTTCTTATGTCCTACTTGCTCAACCTCGCCAAAATCGCCACCAACCAGCGCAATCTCGACCCGCGCATGGCAATTTACTACATCACTGCCCAGTGCAACCTGAACTGCGCCTACTGTGAAGATTTCGGCGCGCGCCGAAATCTTCACCAGCCAGCTCATCTGCCACTCCAAGAGTCCCAGCGCATCCTCCGCCTGATTCGCGGCGGGATGGACGCGCTCTGGCTAACCGGCGGCGAACCACTCCTGGCCCCACACCTGGCCGATTTAATGGGATACGCCAAACGGGATTTGAACTTCCGCCACCTGACCGTCATCAGCAACGGGACACTGCTCCCATCCCATCCAGAGATTTTGCCCCTGCTCGACCGGCTGGTCATCAGCCTCGATTCTCTCGACCCGGCAGCCTGGACCGCGTTAAATATGCCAAAAACCTACGCCGAATCGATTCTCGATATCATCAGCGCAACAGCAAGCCAGCAGAAAAAACATCAATTCAGCCTTATTCTTAACACCGTCATCACACCTGAAAACCTGGATAAGACAAGCCTCGACCCACTTATCAACTTCTGCATTCAAAACAAAATCTGGATCTCCTTTTCGCCGCAATCCGTCAACAATTGGCCGCGCTACGAGCTGACAGTTTCTCCCGCCTATCAAGCCTTCATCCAAACACTAATTCAACTCAAACAGGAAGGTGCGCCGATCATGGGCAGCCTGGCGTACCTGAAAACTCTCCTGAACCTGAACCCTTACGACTGCTACCCAACCCTAATTCCGCGCATCCTGCCGGGCGGCGAATTAGAATATCCGTGCCGCCCAATTGCCAAAGCCGGCGGCGAACAAGGCGGACGCGAAATCAACCTGCTCAACTTCGAAACATGGGCGGCGGCCTGGGCCGCCGCCCGCCAGCGTTACGGCGAGGCCCCGGTCGCCTGCAATTCATGCTTCCAACAGTGTTATGCCGAACCATCCCTCATTCAAGCCCGCCCGCTCGAAACCTGGCTAGAAAAAGCCGACTTGGGCATTTTTGCGCCGGGCTAAATTCAAAAAAGTTTTACCGTTTCTGTTGTGAAACCCTGCCCAGGCAGAACGAGAAACATTTTTACAAGAAAATCTGGCACAAAACAGCGTTTTTTATGTTTTCCGCATCTCCCCCTGCAAACATGCTAATTCCAAAAATCAAAGATAGCTGGCAGAGAAGCTATAATTAGATCGTATGCTCGTCTTCTTTTTCTCCGATATTGAAGGTTCCACAGAACTTTGGCAAAAATATCCCCAAACAATGGGCGATGTTCTGGCGCGCCACGACACAATTTTAAGTGAACTTATCTCAAAACATGGCGGAGAAATCGTCAAACACACCGGAGACGGCGTTTTTGCCATCTTTAATGCGGGCGATCCGCTAAATTGCGCCTTACAAGCGCAAAAAGAATTCCAAACCCAAAGCTGGAAAATTGTTGAAGAATTGCGCGTGCGTATCTCGCTTCACATCGGTCAAGCCAACAAACGCGGCGAAGATTATTTCGGGCTGGATATCAACCGTACAGCCCGCCTGCTAAGCGCCGCCTGGGGCGGACAAATTTTATTGACCTGCGAACTATCCCGAAACGCGTCTCCCCCGCCGGGAGCATCTTTTATAGATTTGGGCGCACACATGCTCAAAGACCTGAGCGAACCGCAGCACATCTTCCAACTCATCCACCCAGACCTGCCCCTCAAGAACTTCCCCGCGCTTCGAACGCTTTCAGCCCATCCGCACAACCTTCCGCCACAGCCAACACCATTTATTGGCCGGGCCGAGGAGTTGAAAGAAATTCACGCCGAGCTAGCTCGACCAGATTGTCGTCTTCTGACCATTCTGGGACCAGGGGGGCTTGGGAAGACCCGCTTAGCCATGCAGGCCGCTGCCGAACAGGTTGAGACCTTCAAAAACGGCGTTTACTTTGTTCCATTAGCCCCGCTCAACACTGGCGAGTTACTCGTATCAACCATTGCCGAAGCAATCCGATTCACTTTTTATCAGCGGGATAACCCCAAACAACAGCTCATCAACTATCTACGCGAAAAAAATATTCTGCTTGTTTTAGATAACTTCGAACATCTCACCGAATATGCCGAGGTTGTCTCAGAAATTCTAACTTCTGCGCCCCAAGTAAAAATACTGGTCACGTCACGCGAAAGACTTAACCTGCGCGAAGAGCACCCCTACGAACTAAACGGCTTAAAACTCCCGAATTCTGAAAAAGACATCGAAAACACCAGCTCAGTCAGGCTCTTCCTGCAAAGCGCAGAACGCGTCTGCCCCAGCTTTGAATTGACTCCGACAGATGCGTCTTGCGTAGCGCACATCTGCCATCTGGTCAATGGCATTCCCTTGGGCATTGAGTTGGCCGCAGGCTGGCTGCGCGCCCTTTCCTGTCAAGACATCGCCAACGAAATTGAGGCCAGTCTCGATTTTCTCGAAACAAACATGCGCGATGTGCCAGAACGCCATCGCAGCCTGCGCGCCGTGTTCGATTACTCGTGGAGATTACTTAATGAGGCGAAAAAACAAACATTGTCTGCTTTTTCCATCTTTCAAGGAACATTTTCACGCGAAGCGGCTGAGGCAATTATCATGCCCGAAAAACGACATCTCTTTCTGGCATCCATCACAGGCTTGGTGGATAAATCTTTGCTCAAACATAATAGCAGCGGCAGTTACGAACTGCACACGTTAATGCGCCAATACGCACTAGAAAAGCTGGAAGAAAACCAGCAGCTTTCCCAAAAATTCAGACAAAACCATGCCATCTATTATCTAGGTTTTATCGCAAGCCAGAATGAAGCCCTGCAAGGGAAAAATCAACTAGAAGCGCTGAATCTGGTCGCAGAACAGTTGGAGAACATCCGCAGCGCACTATTTTGGGCAATAAAAACTGAATTATGGCAACCCACCCACGCCGCCATTCCCAGCCTGCACATGTTCTACATCACCCGAGGCCGAGATGACGAATGTCGGGCATTCTTTCAAAAGGCGCTTAAAACGCTGCCCAGCAACGCACCCGCCGAGCTACTCCTGCGCCTGCAAGTTTTTTACGCAGCCACACTGGTACATCTCAGCCAATTTGAAGAAGCCCAACAACTATTATCTAAAAACCTAGACCTGACCCAGGAACAAGAAGACGTAAGTTTTGAAACTGCCCAGGCCGCTTCTGCGCTGGGAACAGTAGCCTGGGTCGCCGGCGAATATCAAAAAGCGATTGAATTCAACCAAGTTTACCTGAACTACCAATCCAACATCAACAATCAGGCCGGAATCAGCCAGGCGCTCGACAAAATGGGGACTGTCGCCTGGGCAATGGGCGATCTGACCAGTGCCAAAGATTACTTTTTGAAAAGCCTGGCACTCGCAAGGGAGTATGGCGCGCCAACAGCCATCGCCCGTGGGCTGGATCATACCGGAGTCACCTATCGGGATATGGGAGAAATCGAAACAGCCCGCGAATATTTTCAGGAAGCGGTGGACATCTCAGAGAAACTTGACTCAAAGCTCAATCTTGCCTTTAGCATCAATCACCTGGCCGGAATAATGGGCATAAACGGAGAGTTACAAGAGGCTATTCGATTGTTCAAAAAAAACATTGAACTTACCCGTGAAACCGGCGACCCACGCGCATTGGCTTACAATTTGTTCGACTTGGGCAACTTACTGCGAGAAACTGAGGCAAAAAACGAAGGAACAGCCCTGCTACACGAAAGCCTGACAATCTTTAACCATATCCAGGAAGCATTTGGTCAAATCATCGTCCAAAATATCTTATCGCACGTCGCCTGCCAAGAAGGAAAAAACGCATTGGCCTGGCAATATGCCGCCCAATCTCTAGAAAAAGCGCTCGAAATTCAAAACTACCGCCTCGTAACCGACACGCTGATCGCCTATGCCTGGCTATCCAGCCAAACAAACAACCCGACAGAAACCGTGGAGGTCTTATCCTGCATTCTTCACAGCGGCCCGGAAGCTAAAATACACCATGAAATAACCGCAAACCTGGCAGAAATACAAAACACAATTACGCCCGCAGCCTTCGAGCAGGCTCAAACAACGGGAGCAAGACTTACACCCCACGAAATCCTCAATCGCTCAAAGCAAAAATCAAAAACGGGATGAACAATCATCCCGTTTTTGATTGCCAAATCGCGGTAATTTCCCAAAAACACAGCCCAAGCCCGATTCAAAATCCCTGAGTGGGCAAATAGGGCATTTTTGGCCCATCGATTCCCAAAAACTCGGCCAAAGCAGCCCGCAGAGCGGTACGATCATCCCACAAATATTCAATCGCACCAAAACACATCGACTGCTCGTGGCCTTTGCCACAAGCCATCACCAGGTCACCAGGCCGGGCCAACCTCAACATCAACCGCAGCGCCTCACCCCGATCAGGAACACGAAAAAATGTTTCCCCTTCCACCCCGCCCTGTGACCGCGCACCCTGCGCCATTTCATCCAAAATCCCATCCAACGGCTCCGTCCGCGGGTCTTCTGCCGTCAACACCGCAATATCTGCCAGTTGAGCCGCAACTTCGGCCATCATGCGCCGTTTTTGCTTATCGCGCAAACCCGCCGAACCAAAGGCCACAAGCACACGCCGATCAGTCAATTTACGCACCGTCTCAATTGCGTTTTTAAGCGCATTTGGCGTATGAGCAAAATCAACAATCGCCGTAAAATTCTGACCCAAATCAATCCGTTCCATCCGCCCCGCAATGCCACTTAATTGGGAAATGCCCTGCGCCGCCAGGCCTGGTTCCACGCCCAAACCCAGCACCGCCGCAGTCAACGCGGCCAGGCTATTAGAAAGATTGAACGCGCCCACCAGCGGGCTGGCTACCGTTACCCGAAAATTCTCTCCAACCGCATCATACTCCAAGCCACCCGGCAGATAGCGCACATTCTCGGCCCGCACCAGCGGCCCCACCCCCAAACCATAATCCGCAATCCGGATTCCAGCCCCGCTTTTGGAATTCGCCGCCTCGATAACTTCGCTCAAATACCCATGTGACCATTCGTCCCGATTTAAAACAGCCAACCGAATGCTTTTTCCAGCTTTCTGGGGCGTTTCGGCCAATAATTGAAACAAACGGGCCTTAGCAGCATAATAATTTTCAAGTGATCCGTGATCATTAAGATGCTCATGCGTCATATTCGTAACTACGGCAATATCATACAAAGCCGCATCAGCCCGAAACTGAGATAATCCGTGCGAGGTTGTCTCCAGCACGACATGAGTCAGCCCGGCAGCAACCATTTTAGCCAGATAGAACTGCACATCCGGCGCATCTGGCGTGGTGACGTGAAAACCAGTGTCCAATTCTTCGCCACCAATAACCGCATTGACCGTAGAAATCATTCCGACCTTTAATCCGGCGGCACTCAAAATCTGGTAAAGGAGATTAGACGTGGTGGTTTTCCCATCCGTGCCGGTTACGCCAATCACGATCAACTGCTTGCCAGGATAACCATAAAAAGCCGAGGCGAGATACGTCACTGCCCGTCGGGCATTTTCTACGCGCAAATAAGGCACAGTCAGTCCGACTATTTCCTGCTCTCCGACAATAGCCGCGGCTCCATTTGCAATAGCCGCCGGGATGAATTTATGTCCATCCGCGCTACCACCCGGCATGGCAATAAACATATCCCCCGGCCGAATTTTACGCGAATCGATCACCACACCGCTGATAAGGGGATTAGCGCCAAAACCACCAAAATAGGCAAAAGGGAATTCTAAAAACAGGTCTGAAAGCAGGTTTTGAATGGTCATGAGGATGTTTTACCATAGAAAGCATAAACAATCGACAAGAATTCAGGGTGCTCAGGCAAGTTGGAGCACCCTTGAAAAGAATAATCGCATCCACTGGCTCGGTGTTAACCTTTCTATTACCCACAAGTTCATTTGGATGCGGACGAGCACGGATTTTCGCGGGG
>DYPU01000036.1 GCA_020719725.1 Anaerolinea sp.
GTGGCTCAATTTTTAGCGAAGGCTTTTGCTATGTAATGAAAAGTGAACAAGTTAAAGGGCAAAAATTAGCTGAATGTGTTTATACTTTAGTTTCCGCTAAAACCAGCTAGCAGTAGATACATGGTATGACTTGTCATGGTAATGGGTTCCTGTGAATTTTTTTTCGCAAAAAGCAACATTATCACGTTTTGAACCCATTGCCTCCCTGCTTAGCAAAAATTCTTGTTCACTTGTGCCTACGACCCAGTACAAACAAAAAGAAATATTTAACTTCCAAGTTCCTAAAACAAACATCCGAAGCTGTTTGGCTTCGGATGTTTGTTTTTACTAACACAGACCGCAGGATAATCAGAAACTTTTGTAACGCACGCAATCGCGGCCAGCCAGCGCAATATTTATACCAGCATTCTGGCTGGCTCTTCCAGATACCGCGCCAATGCCTGCATAAATTGAGCCGCCTCGGCCCCATCGCTAATGCGATGATCAACCGAAATGGTGGCTTTCATGCGCCAGCCAGCGACAACCTGTCCGCCAGAAACAACCGGCACTTCACGCGCCGAGCCAATTGCAAGGAGGGCCGCTTCGGGCGGATTAATGATGGCGATAAACTCGTCAACATCGTACATGCCCAGGTTGGAAGTGGAGAAAGTCGAACCATCCACGTCTTCAGGCTTGACCTTGCCATCGCGGGCGCGAGCCGCCATGCCTTTGACTTCGCCCGAAATCTGGCGCAAAGTCTTTTGGTCGGTATCTTTGACGACAACTGTCATCAGCCCACCGGGAACGGTGACCGCCACTCCAACATTAACCTGCCCCTTGTGGATGATTTTATCGCCGCTCAGGCTTGCGTTAAGGTTGGGGAATTCACGCAGCGAAAGCGCAACCGCTTTCAGGATAAAATCATTAACTGAAAGCTTTTCACCATCCGGCAGATAGCCATTTAACTGCTTACGCAAGTCTAATAGCGCTTCCATTTTATATTCATGGGTCACATAAAAATGTGGAATGCTGGTTTTAGATTCAACCAGTCGGCGGCCAATGACCTGACGAAGTTTGGTGGTCTGGATGGTATTGTCTGCGCGGTGCGGCGCGCGAGACGTGGACAGCGCCACAGGCTGGATTTCGACCGGCGCGGTTTGACCAGCCAACAGAACAGCCTCAATATCTCGGCGCACGATTCTGCCACCAGGGCCAGTACCAATCACCGAGGCGAGGTTAACGCCTTTCTCGCGGGCCACTTTTCGGGCCAAAGGTGAGGCTTTTTGGGGTGCGGGCGCAGCCGATATAACGAGGGCTGGTTCGTGTGGAGTGGGAGTCGCAGCGGTAACTGCCAGGACTTCGGCGTTCGAGGTTTGACCAGCTACCGGCGCGGTGGCAGTCTCAATTTTCTCACCGGCAGCCCCCACTAAGGCAATAGGATTATTGACAGGCACGCTGGTTCCGGCATCAACCAAATGTTGCAAGACCAGGCCGCTAAAAGCCGATTCGACTTCGACCGTGGCTTTGTCGGTTTCAATTTCGGCCAAAACGTCGCCTTTATTGATGCTTTCGCCGACCTGCTTCACCCAGCGAACGAGGACGCCCTCGGCCATATCGAAGCCGAGTTTGGGCATGTTGATAGTTTCGGCCATTATTTCAAGACCTCCTTTACCGCTGTCACAATATCTGAAACCTGGGGCAAGGCGGCCTGTTCGAGGCTGCGGTTATAGGGCAGCGGCACTTCTTTTTGGGCAACGCGGAGAATGGGCGCGTCGGCATAGTCAAAGGCTTCTTCATACATGCGGCTAACCACTTCTGCGCCAACTCCGTAGGATTTCCAGCCTTCTTCAACCACTACCGCGCGATTGGTTTTTTTGAACGACTCTAAGACCGGCCCCATGTCGAGCGGTCGCAGGGTACGCAGATCTACAATTTCGGCTTCGATGCCCTGTTTGGCGAGTTCTTCGGCGGCTTTCAGCGAGAGTTCGAGGCCCTTGCAATAGGTAACGATGGTGACATCTTTGCCAGACCGTTGAATGGTCGATTTTCCCAAGGGGACGATGTATTCACCCTCTGGCACTTCGCCGCGCACCTGATACATGGTGGCGTGCTCGATAAACAAGACCGGGTCGTTGGAGCGGATGGCGCTTTTTAGCAATCCCTTGGCATCTGCCGGGGTTCCTGGGCTGACAACGACCAGTCCAGGGAAATGCGCAAACATGGCGTCCGGCGTCTGCGAATGGGTTGCCCCCAGTTGACGCCCGCCGCCGCCAACTGCGCGAATCACCATCGGCACTTCGAACTGACCGCCAAACATATAGCGCAGCTTGGGGGCCTGGTTAACGATGTAATCCATCGCTGAAAAAGCAAAATTGATGGTCATCAGCTCCGCAATCGGGCGCTGACCGACCATGGCCGCGCCAATGGCCCCGCCAATGATGGCGTTTTCGGCAATCGGCGTATCTTTGACGCGCTCCGGGCCATATTTGTCGTAAAAACCTTTGGTGACGGCATAGGTTCCACCCCACACCCCAACTTCCTCGCCCATAATAAAAACGGCGGGGTCCCGATCCATTTCTTCCATCAGCGCTTGCGAGATTGCCTCGCGCATTGTAATTTTAGCCATAATAAGTCCTTTATGCTGGGTGCCAAAGAAAAATTTCAGCACTCCAGGTTTTTACGCAGCGTAAATATCTTTGAACAATTCTTCCAGCCCCGGTTCGGGGCTGGCTTCGGCAAATTCCACTGATTTCTGGGTTTCGGCTTCGGCTTTAGCGTCGAGCGCATCCAACTCAACGTCGGTGGCAATATTCTCTCTTAGCAAATAGGCGCGAAAAATGCCAATCGGGTCATTTTCTTGCCATTTTTTGACTTCTTCCTGCTTGCGGTAGCGTTCTGGATCACCCATTGAGTGACCACGAAAACGGTAGGTGTCCACTTCCAAGAGATAAGGATGACCCGTCTCTCGAATATATTGCAGCGCTTCCTGAGCCGCAGCGTAGACTTTGGTTACATCCATGCCGTCGGCTTGACCGTTTTTCATACCATAGCCTTCAGCCTTTTGGCGAATTTCCGTCACCGCCGAAGCGCGTTCGACGGCGGTTCCCATGCCATATTGGTTGTTTTCACAAACCCATAGCACGCGCAAGTTCCAGGTTTTGGCAAGATTGAGGGCCTCATGAAAGTAACCGATATTGGTTGCGCCATCGCCAAACATACAGATGGTAATATTATCGTTCCCGGCATACTGATCACCCAGCGCCAACCCAGCCGCGATGGGCAAATGTCCACCCACAATGGCATGACCACCCCACATATTTTTGGTGGTGTCGGCCATGTGCATCGAACCACCTTTTCCCTTTGAGGTGCCGGTCACTTTTCCGAGCAATTCCGCCATCACTTCATTGGCGGAAATTCCACAGTTCAGCGCCACGCCATGATCACGGTAGGCTGTAATGACACGGTCGCGCGGCTCACGCGCCGCGATCAACCCGGTGCTGACAGCTTCCTGTCCAATATACAGGTGCATAAAGCCGCCAATTTTGCCAGCCTGATACAGTTCTACCCCACGCTCTTCCACGCGGCGAATCAGTACCATTTCATAATACATTTGCAGTGATTTTTCTTTTTCCATGTGCTTCTCCGATGAACTATCCAGGCATTACTGCCCGCTGATTTTTAATTTGTTTAGCTCTTGCCTAATAAAATCAATTTATATCTTTTTTGTCTAAGATTTGCCAGCTTTTATAACCCTAAAAGGGCGATTTTGATACTTCTTGATAGGATGAAAAATAAATCACCCGCCAAAGTAGGTAATGCGAGGCTAAAAACCGTGAATAGCGCTAGAAGCGCACTGCGCCATTGGCAAATTTAGTATTTTGTTTTCAGTTCACGCACAGGTAAAACAATCTGTCCTTCTTCCAAATCCCCCACGCGAATCACTTCGGCGGGCTTTGTGCCCACCCGGTAGGCGGTGTAAGCCGCTGCCAGAGCATCCAATTGTTCAGGTGTATAAAGCAATTCTAGCGGGAGATTGCCTTTCAAAAGTTTGTAGCGCGTTAGCTCTTCAAAAAAATCCATCGGGTCGCGGATGCGCATACCCTGTTCGTACAGAATAAGCTGACGTTGCAGGCGGCCCTCCAGGCTGGTGCGTGAGAGTGGGTTTTGTCCCAATAAAACGGAAAAACAGGCCTGGGGGTGGGTTTCGAACCAAGCGCGAGGTTGTTTTTCGCTAGAATCGAGCTGATATCCAAGGCTGCTCATGCGCCGGTAAAAGTCAAAGCCCATTTGCACCCAATTGGAACAATATTCGCGCCGGGTCGGGGTGGCCGCAATATTAACGCCGCGCTCGCGCATCGCATATTCAGCAAGACGCATATCCAAAGCCCGTCCGGGCTGGCGCAAAAGCGGCAAGGTGGTTTGATAGCTTTCACGCACCAAGCCATTATTTGGGCGCGGCGGACCACTCATCGCCACCAGCACAGTTTGCAGCCCGCCCAAAAAGGCTAAAACATCCTCCATCTCACCATCCGCCAGGGTAAGCAGGCGCGCTTGAGCATCGAGTGCCGCATAAGTGAATGGTTTACGGCCTCCAGATGGGTCAACACCAACAAAAATAGAGGTATCAAAGAGCATGGCTGCGCATCTAATGGGGTAGAATTTGTAAAACTATCTTTAATACTATAGAGGCAAAATGAGTTTTATGCAACAATTTCGCACAAATTGGCGCAGTTGGCTGGCACTGGCCCTGGCCCTGGGCTGGGTTTGGGCCTCGCGCGCCCCGCTCGGAAGTACCACCGCCGGTCAAATTCCAGCGCCACAGGCCGGATTCCTGGCTCCCGATTTTAGCCTGAGCACCCCCTCCGGCCAAAATGTAACCCTAAGCAATTTACGCGGCCAGGTAGTGCTGGTGAACATCTGGGCCACCTGGTGCCCACCCTGCCAGGCCGAAATGCCCGCCATGCAAAGGATTTATCAGGAATATCAAGCCCAGGGTTTCGAAATTTTGGCAGTAAACTCTACAGCACAGGATACTTTGTCAAAGTTGGAACCCTTTATCAGCAAATACGCGCTAACTTTCCCGGTTTTACTGGACGAAAAAGGTGAAGTGACGCGGCTGTATGGCGTATTCTCCCTGCCAAGCTCCTTTTTTATTGGTAAAGATGGTCTCATTCACGAGGTAGTGATTGGCGGGCCAATGGATGAAGCCTTGCTGCGGGCGCGCGTCGAAAAATTATTACAGGAGCAACCCTAATGTTTCCAACCCTGCAACTTGGCCCACTGGCCCTACCCATGCCGGCCCTCTCCATCCTGCTCAGCTTTTGGGTAGGCCTGGCGCTGATCGAAAAAACAGCCGCCCGGCATGGGGTTTCTGGGGATGCTTTATCTAATTTGACATTTCTCACGCTGGTAAGCAGCATTGTGGGAGCCAGGTTATTCTTTGCCGCGCAGAATTTTGCCTCGTTTATACAAACTCCCCTCAGCCTGTTTTCCCGTGAAGCTGGTTCACTCGACCCTTTTGGCGGGTTCGCAGCGGCGCTGATAGCGGCGCTGCTCTACGGACGCCGCAGCGGGCTAAAATTTTGGCCCACCCTCGATGCGTTGACTCCGCTATTGGCGATTTTAGCGGTTGGATTGGGCATTTCACGCCTGGCATCTGGCACAGCTTTTGGAGCCGAAACCACCCTGCCCTGGGGCATTGAACTTTGGGGAGCCAAACGCCATCCAACTCAATTTTACGAAATTGGGCTGTCACTCTCTATTTTGGCCTATCTGGGTTGGAAAACAAAAGAAAATCATCCAGCAGCAGGCTTGTTATTTTTGCTTTTCGTAGCGCAAACGGCTGGCGCGCAACTCTTCGTAGCCGGGTTTCGCGGCGATTCAACCCTGCTGCCGGGCGGCGCACGAACCGAACAGGTATTGATGCTGCTAGTTTTGGCAATCGCGCTGTGGGGCTACAATTGGTTGAACAATAAAGCCTCAACAAAAAAGTAACGGGAAGGATAGGCAATAAAAGGCAGAAAACTTTTGGCTATGCGCTATGGATAAAATTATTCTCAAGGATTTACGGGTAATGGGCATTATCGGCATTTATGCGCAAGAGCGCATAATACCGCAAGAGCTGTTGATTAATGCAGTGATGCTAACAGATACAAAAAAAGCGGCGGAAACGGATGATATTGTCGATTGTGTGGATTATGAAAAGGTGGCGAATCGGCTGCGTGAACATGCTCAAACTGCCAGACGGATGACGGTGGAGGCCTTAGCGCAAGATTTAGCCAGGCTTTGCCTGGAAACGCCTGGGGTACGCGCCGTAACGCTGCGAGTGGAAAAAACTCAGGCGATACAGGATACAGGCTCGGTAGGGGTAGAGATTTTCCGCGAAAACCTCTGAGCAGCGAATTGGCTCATCGACACAACTAAATTCTAAGTTGGGATGCGCCGCGCGAGATATTATCTAAAAATTCCTGACGGGTGGCAAGGTTGGATCGAAATGCGCCGTGCATGGCAGATGTGGTCATGCGGGCGTCGTGTTTTTTGACACCGCGCATCATCGAACACAAGTGCATGGCCTCAATGACGACGGCGACACCTTGCGGCTTGAGTAGGTCGCGCAGGAAATCGGCGATTTGGCGGGTGAGGCGCTCTTGTACTTGTAATCGACGGGCATACATATCCACAATACGCGGTATTTTGGAAAGACCGAGTACTTTTCCATTGGGAATGTAGGCAACGTGGGCGCGGCCAATAAAAGGCAGCATGTGGTGTTCGCACAAGCTGTAAAATTCAATGTCTCGTACAATCACCATTTCGTCATATTGAACTTCAAAAATTGCGCCGTTGATAACGGTTTCTGGCTGGGTCTGATAGCCTGCCAGCAGTTCAACATACATACGGGCGACACGCTGTGGGGTCTTTTGAAGGCCCTCGCGCTGCGGGTCTTCGCCAAAAGCGCTGAGCATGGCTTGGACGGCTTTTTCGATGGCGTTCGTGTCTAACTGGTTTTGCCAATCAGATTGATCGTTGTTATCATCATCGTCAAGATCAGGAGTTTGCATGATGTCTCCAAAAAAAAGACTGGCTCCGGGCGGAGCCAGTCCATTTTACTCGTTTTCAGCTATTTTAGCGGACACGAGGCTCAATGAGACCATAGGTTCCATCGAGACGACGGTAAAGCACATTTACTGTACCAGTTTCAGCGTTATAGAAGACAAAGAAATTGTCGTGTCCTAGTAGTTTCATCTGTTCGATGGCTTCTTCTTCAGCCATTGGAATTAAGTCAAATTGTTTGCGGCGGACAATGACTGGGGGTTCTTCGTTTTCCAGTTCAATCAGAACTTCGGTATCTTCTGCCACAACTTCAGCGGCAGATTTGCCATCACCACGATTGTTGAAGTGTTTGCCTTTGTAGCGTATGGCCTGACGATCCAATTTTTCGAGGGCGACATCGAGTGCGGCGCGAATATCGTCGGCGCGTTCTTCCGCGCGCAAGATAAATCCTTTGCCGCGAACAGTAAGCTGTGCGACATAGCGATCTATCGAGCTGCGGGCAGATTTGACGTGGGCCAATTCGATACGGGTCTCGTCAATCATGCTCAGGTGGCGGTCTAGTTTTTCAACCTTTTTAGTGACATATTCTTTGATGCGATCTGTTACTTCAAAATCACGTCCGACAATCTCTATCTGGTGCGACATAGCAGCCTCCTTGAGAAAGGGTTGGTATGGATGGTGAGTTATTGCCTGATAGAAAATCAGGCAGAGAGTAATCAGGCATCGTTAGGCGAGGGTGCCTTGGCGATCGTGTAAGCGTAAACTGTTTTTGCTCCGGCCCTTTTCAAAGCCGATGCAGCTTCGACAAGGGTTGCGCCAGTGGTGGTTACATCATCTATGACGAGAATGTTTTTTCCGGCAACCCGTTTTGGATCTGCAAAAAAAGCATCCTTGATGTTGTTCTTGCGTTCTGCCAGATTTAAGCCTACTTGTGAACGAGTGTGCCTGGCGCGGCGCAATCCATTTGGTAAATATTGGATAGATTGAAGCTGAGCCAAAGGACGCGCAATTAACGCTACTTGATTATAGCCGCGTTCTCGTAATCTTTGCTCGCTTAAAGGGATTGGGATAATAGACTCTATCGGCCAGTTAAGCGCTGTGAGATCAGGAAGCATAATTTCAGCAATCGTTTGGCCCAATCCAACATTACGTCGATATTTTATTGTGTGCAAAATATTACGTATGGGGTGTTTAAAAACAGCCCACGACCGCATCTGAAGATATGGCGGTCGTGAGATAGTACATTGCCTACAAATTGAGCTTGCTGAGGGCGAACCGCAAATCTGACAAATCTTTTCAGGAAGATGGATGACTTCCTGTTGACAGTTTTCGCAAAAGCGAGCGCCAAGAGTCTCACAACCGGGGCAAACCGGCGGGAATATGATATCGACCAGATACCATAAATAGCTTTCCAGAGCGTAAAGGAAGGGCTTTTGAATTTTCAAAATTCCATTTCCCTTTGGACAGCATCACGCAAAAAATGCGGTCTAAAAAACTACTACTGGAACACTTCAACTTTCATAATACGCATGACAGCCGGGGTCATTAGAACGATAAAAATAGAGGGAAAGATAAAACCAACCATGGGCAGAAGCATTTTTACCGGAGCTTGGTGCGCCAGTTCTTCGGCTATCTGGCGACGGCGCATACGCATTTGGTCTGCTTGAATTCGCAGAATTTTGGACATGCTAACACCCAATTGTTCACTTTGGACAACCGCGGCGACAAAACTGGTTAGTTCCGGCAAATCAATCCGGTCGGCCATACTACGGAGAGCATCACGGCGAACTTTTCCAAGCTGGATTTCTCGAATGGCACGAGCAAAAGCCAGCGAAAGCTCATTATCCCATTTTTCAGCTACGTTTGACATAGCCGAATCAAACCCCAGCCCGGCCTCAACGCAGATCGTGAGTAGGTCAAGCGCATCTGGCATGGCTTTTTGAACTTCTTTTTGACGTTTTTGGATTTCACCATCCAACCAAAGTTGAGGAAAGAAGAAGCCGATACCAACAGCAATGAGAGAATAAAGCACCGCTGTTGAAAATGGCTGTTTGACAATGGTGAAAGTAAAAGCGAGGAAAGCGATAACGCCAAAAATAAAAGCGGCCACAAAGCGCAATGCCAAAAACATGGGCGCATCGATCCAACCAGCCTTGCCAGACATTTCGAGTTTACGCGTAATCTCTTGAAGCGCATTTTGCGGCGTAAAACGGGTTGCCATTTCGCCGAATTGTTTCAAAATCGGGTAGACAACCCGCTCTTGAAACGATTGCGACATTTCAATTTGTTCAAGAGAGACAGCTTCGCCACGCTGCGTAAATTCAGTCAGACGCGCCTGAAGTGGATCCTGATCTTCTTTAGGGACTCTGGAGCCGACATAAATTAGCACGCCCGCAATAATTACCACGAGAACGATCACAAAAACAAGGATACCCGAAAAATTTTCTGGCATGGCTATACCTCAATGTCAGCTATTTTCATCATAATAAAATAACCAATAGCAATCATAACAACCCCAACGCCAATGGAAGCGCCACCGCAAATGGGGTCATTAAAAAATTCCATCATGTATTCCTGATTGATAAACCAAAGCAAAATGAAAACGCCAAAGGGAACACCCGAAAGAATACGACCAGACATAGTCACCTGAGCGGTCATTACTTTAATCTCGCCCTTGATACGCACCCGCTCACGAATGGTATAAGCAATGGTGTCCAAGATTTCAGCCAATGGGCCGCCTACTTCGCGTTGAACATTGATCGCGGTAACAACAAAATCCAAGTCTTCGCTAGGAATACGACGCAACAGATTTTCCAATGCCTTATCCATCGGAATACCCAATTGCATCTCCTGAACAACACGTCTAAATTCTTCATTAATCGGAGGAGGTAATTCTTTGCTAATGGCCTCCATCGCCTGCATGGTCGAATAACCAGCACGCAGCCCATTTACCATTAAATTAAGCATATCTGAAAGCTGATTATTAAATTTTGTCAGGCGGCGGCCTTGTTGCGAACGGAGATACATAATTGGGATGACAATCCCAGCTAAAAACCCAATAGAAGCCGAAACGGTCTGAGCTGTTGCATTACTCCCACCAATGAACCAGGCAAAACCAGCCAGCGTAATTGAAATAATCACAATAAATGCAATAAACTCACCTGGCTTGAACTTTAAATCTGCTCGCGCCAAATTTCTAGAGAGCTTGTCGCCCCATGACGACTTTTCAACACGCCGATTAACCCAATCAGTTAATAAAGTTGATTGTTCACGTTTGCTATTTTTCGTCTCTTCTGGGTCAAGGTATTTTCCCAGCCGTTCTTCCATTATATTTCTTTCACTACTGGAAGAAACATAAACACCAACGCCAACCAAAACTAGAATAATAATCAATCCAATCAGTATGATGCCTAAGCCCATAAAGCCTCACGCAATCTAATAACGTTTGCCACCAACACCAAACACAGAGGCGGGAAGATGGACACCTGATGCTTCTATCTTGTCCATAAATTTCGGGCGTAAGCCTGTAGGACGCAAACGCCCGATAACCTTACCATTATCAAACCCGGTTTGTTCAAAAATAAAAATATCCGTGGTTGTAATAACATCACCTTCCATGCCGTTAATTTCCGTAATATGAGTGATCTTACGCGAACCATCACGCATGCGTGATTGATGTACGATAACATCCACCGCGGAAGAAATCTGTTCTCGAATTGCCCGAATTGGCAAATCCATACCGGCCATTAAAACCATCGTCTCCATACGGGCCAATGTATCACGAGGACTATTAGAGTGAGCTGTGGTCATTGAGCCATCGTGGCCGGTGTTCATAGCCTGAAGCATGTCCAACGATTCAGAACCTCGACATTCACCTACAATAACACGTTCAGGGCGCATACGCAAAGAGTTGATTACGAGATCACGAATGGTAATTTCTCCACGTCCTTCAATGTTGGCAGGGCGTGATTCGAGCGTAACAACATGCTCTTGGCGTAATTGCAGTTCAGCCGCGTTTTCAATAGTAATAATCCGCTCGTCATTTGGGATAAAACTGGATAGTACGTTCAGTAAGGTCGTTTTTCCAGAACCAGTACCCCCCGAAACAACAACATTGAGACGCCCAATAACACATGCCTTCAAAAATTCAACCGCTTCAGGCGTGACGCTGCCAAATTGAATAAGTTGGTCAACCGTAATTGGGTTTTTAGAAAACTTACGAATTGTCAAACTTGGGCCAACCAAAGAAATTGGGGGAATAATAGCATTGACACGGGAACCATCTGGCAAACGTGCATCCACATAAGGGCTAGATTCGTCGATGCGGCGTCCCAGTGGAGCCACAATACGATCAATGACGCGCATCACGTGATCATTACTCTCAAAGGTAACGGGAACGCGAACAATTTTCCCTTTGCGCTCAACATAAATGTTCTTTGGCCCATTAACCATAATTTCAGTAATCGTATCGTCTTCAAGCAAGGGTTGCAAAGGCCCAAAACCTAAAATTTCAGCCGCAATCTGCTCAAAAAGTCTTTGGCGTTCAGGGCGAGACAACACGATATTTTCTTCATTGAGAATTTGCTCAAACAAATCCATAATGGTACGCCGAACATCATCTGTTCTGGAAATATCCATCGATGGATCTAATTCAGATAATAATTTATTCTGGACCCGCGTTTTTAAGTCAAAATAAGTACCAGCCTGCGGGGTTGTATTTGGCGCGCTAATGCGACGTGACTGTAAAGAAGAAAGCCCACCCCCAGAAGATTCGGGCGCCGCTGGTGCAGGTTGAGCTTTTTGAGGAGTATCCCCTGAACGTCCTTGGCCCTGTTCAATACGCTTAAGTAACGACATAGTAAAACCTCCAAAAAACAACAATAAAACTAAGACTCATTTTTTTCTATCTGCTTACGAACAGCCTCAGCCAGCGCAAAAACAGCTCTCGAACTTGGTTGGGCCTTATTATCAATCATAAAAGGGACACCACGGTTTACAGATGGAATAACAACACGCTCATCCAACGGAATTCCTCCAATGACAGGTTGCTTTAAATTCTCCCCAACCTTTTCTGGAGTAATGGATATTCGTTTGTCATACTTGTTCATAACAAAACAAACCCGTTGCCTGGGCAAGCTTATCGAATCCAACAAATCAAGAAACAGCCTGCAATTCTTGATGGTTGGAATATCCTGAGTAACCACTAAAACGACTAGATCAGAATTATCCAGCGCCGCCAACGTAATATCATTAAGAGCACTAGCGGTATCGACGACAACATAAGCATACATCTGGCGTAAATACTTCACAATTTTAGCAAATTGGTCGGAATTCACCTGTTCCGATTGTTCTGGGCGAGCTGGCGCAGCAAGAACATGAAGCCCAGAAGCATTGTGCTTAATCATGACACTTTCAACAACATCGGCATCCAATTCATCCGCGCGAGGGGCTAAATCAAGAATAGTGTTTTTGCCTTGTTCATTTAAAAATACCGCAACATCTCCATATTGTAATTTGGCATCAATCAAAACAGTTCGCGTTTCATTATTGTGCAAAGTTACAGCCAGATTAACCGCCAGCGTAGTTACACCAGAACCACCCTTGGGGCTGTACACCATGATTACTTTGCCATTTTTGAAATTTGAAAAAGAAGACTGCTGGTTAACAGAAGTGGATGCCGCTGGAGCCGCCGAAACTTGAACCACCTTGGCGCGTTCCTGATGCGCCATCTGTCCTGCACGCCGAATGGCTGAAATTAGTTCATCGGCCATGGGAGGTTTGGTAAGAAAATCGCGCGCGCCGGCTAACATTGCCCGACGCATATAATTAGGGTCTCCCTGAACAGACAAGATCACAATTTGCGTCACCTGGTCTCGCTGCCGAATCATTTCAGTGGCAGTAATACCGTCCATATCTGGCATGTTAATATCCATCAGCACAACATCAGGCTTGAGTTCAAATGTCAATTGAACAGCTTCTTTGCCAGATCGCGCTGAACCAGCTACTTCAATATCTGACTCGAACTGAAGTAGTTTTCGCACGTTTTCGCGCGTTTCTGCAACGTCATCCACAATCAAAACGCGAATTTTATCAACCATTCAATATCTCCCTGAACCTGAAATCTGCTTTTACTGCACTGTAGCCGAGGCTGGCACAGAAGGTTCAGTCAGAACATCAATACGCGGATTCAAACCATAAGGAAGTTTTGCAGGAGGCGAAATATTATATTGACTAAGTAGATGCTGCAAAGTTACAGCTTCTACCAACGGGAAATTTGGATCGTCTGGTGAACGCAAAGTGAGAGTAAATTTCACCTGACTGTAGAGCAGATAGGTCAAACTAACTGCTTCTTGAGGGCTAACAATCAAAGTCACAATATCAGGGATCGGTGTCGGAGGAGGAGTCTCGCCTTCGGGAACCGTTGGCGCGGCAGTCTGGTCACCCGTTAGATTAAATTGCCCAACATGCAAAACTTGAATATCCTGCAAAATCATCTGTGAAATCAAGCGAGGACGCTGGGTTTCTGAAGGCACCAAGTACATGGCCTGATTAAGGGTTGGGTCCAGCTCGGCACGCCCTTGGGCAGAAGCGGATCCACCAGAGTTAATCGACATGGAAAGAATCGGGAGTTGTTCGGGCAGAAAACCCGTGCCAAGCACCATGGCTGTGTAATTGGGGGTTAAACTCTGGAAGGTTGAATCCAAATCGACAAAATTTGTCGTAACAATCACATTAACCCTGTCTCCGTCGCGAATTGCATATCCTACCGCCCCTAACCGGGAAATAGGAAGGGTTATTGCTGTCTTACCAGCATCAATTGTTCGGGCAACATCAGAACCACCCTGCAAAACACCAGGGCGCTCAGAAATAAGCTCTTTGGTAAGGGGGATTCCTTGCTCTAATGGGTATTTTGCATAATAAATATCGGCTACATCTCTAATCTTACGAAACATTGAAGCCGATATTTGCTCTTCGGGATATGGTATTTCGACAAGAGCAGCTGCGGGGATTAAGTCATCACGAGAAACAGGCTGCGCCATAATAACAATTGTAGAAAGAGGCGGCGCTTCGGTGGCCTGAGCTTCGCCGCCAAACAGGCCACCGCCGCCCGAAATAACAAAATAAGCAGCAACACTTAAGGCTAAAATTAACACAACTATCACCACCAGTAATATGCCGCTACGTCTCATGAGATTCTCCTCTTTAGAAAAAATACTTTCTATGATTATACAGTAAAAATCAAGATGCGAAAGATAGCGCAATCAAATTAACCGATATGTGGGATATAAAAAGGAACTCCTTTGCAGGAATTCCTTTTTATATCATGTTAAAAAATACTAGTCGATGCTACTATTAATCTTGGTGAAGACGTTACCGATTAGCGGTCCCAAAATAGTCAAAGCAGCAATAACAACAACAGCAACCAAAACAAGAATTAACGCATATTCAACCAAACCTTGGCCTTTTTCCTTCGGAGCGAATAACATGGCTTTCACCTCCTTTCTAGCTGTAAAATGGTCTCAGAAAAGAAAGACTATACACATTATAGTCAAGTCTACGAAAATATCAAGTATGTTTAACTTACAAATATGTAATTATGAGGCCAAGAGCGAAAAAGTTACCTTAGTTCCTTTTCCTACAATACTATGCAAGTCGAAAGAGCCGCCAAGCATCTCAACGCGCTCTCTTATTAAATTTAAACCAAGGCTGTTCCCGTGCTTCAAAACTTCTGCGTCAAAACCCTTTCCATTATCATCCACAGAAACTTTTACAAAGCTATCAGTGATATCCATCTGGATTTTGACTAGGCTGGCCTGACTGTGACGCGCCGCATTGCCAAGCAACTCCTGTACGGCGCGAAAAATCATAACTTCAATATAAGATTCCATTCGGCGCTCTTGGCCCGTAATTGCTGCGGTAACTTCCAGGCCAGTTTGATCTCGAAATGAATCGGCATAACGCTTAATGGTTGGTACTAACCCTAAATCGTCCAACATCATCGGGCGCAACTCAAAGATGAAATTGCGCACCTTCTGGAAGGTTCCCATGGCTGATGCTTTAAGATTGCTAAGTTCTTCGCGCGCTTGCGTTACGTCAACATCCATCAGGCGCATTGCTATCTCTGTTTGCAAGATGAAATTAGAGAGGGCCTGGGCCGGGCCATCGTGCATTTGCCGTGATAAACGCTGACGTTCTGCTTCTTGCGCTTGTACGATCATCTCGATACCCGCTGGATGTGCTTTTTGCCCGCCCGTCGAGGCAGAGCTATCTCGATATTGTAATAATCCAAGCAAGTTGTTTAGAGCAGTGGTATGTTGTTTTAGGTGAGTCTGATCGCTTTGGAGTTTTTCTAGCTGGCCTCTCATCACAAACAAGCGCTGCTGAGCATCCAATGCGGAGTCGTAGGCCATGCGTAACTCTTCAACCGCAACAGTATTGCCCTGCGACTGAATTTGCTGAAGATGAGCTGTAATTGCAGCATTTCGCTGAGTCAGCTTGTTCACTTCAACCTGGCTTTGTTCCAACATTAAAGTTACTTCCCGTAAAGAACGGCTGGCATCGTCCAAATCAGACTGGATGCTTTTTCGGGATTCTTCAATTGGATGCTGTGACTGTTCATCAACTGTCATAATGACTCCTGGTAGGGCTATCTTGATGCAATTTCACCCAGCCCCGCTTGAGCGCGTAAACAACCGCCTGGGTACGGTCTTCGACATTGAATTTTCTTAAGATGGATGTAATATGGTTTTTTACCGTCTGATGGCTAATACCCAATAAGGCCGCAATTTCTTTGTTACTCATGCCGCCGACAACACAGTTTAACACTTCAATCTCACGCTCAGAAAGAGGGTGGTAAGGATTGCCTGGTTCAGAATAAGACCTGCGAGCTGATTCGAGCTGTTTTTCAATCCAAATTTCCAATTCAGCGCGAGCCATCGTCTGCCGCGCCATGACATATTGGCCTAATGAGACATTATGAATGACTTCCACCAGCTCATCGGGTTGAATATCTTTGGAACAGTAGGCCGCTGCGCCCGCAATGGCAGCATGAAGGGTTTGTTCAGCATCATCATAAGCAGTCAGCAAAATTACCCGCGTCCGAATTTTATCCAATCCCAATTCATGCGTTATTTGTTGGCCGTTCATGCCGGGCAAGTTTACATCTACAATAGCAATATCTGGCACAAGTGACCGGATGGTTTCAAGACCAATTTCCCCATGCGAAGCTTGCCCAATAACTCGAAAGCCTGGCTCCAAAGACAAAGTATCCACAATTCCCTGTCGGAAAAGCGGGTGGTCATCAACTACGACTAGGGTTAATTCGTTCATGATTTAACCTACCTTCAGTGAGTATAGCACAGGTAAGAAAATTTCTTAAGGTTTAGGGCAGAGATACACAGCCATATCCCCCAGATCATCCAAGTTGGCATAGCGACCGTCTGTTTGGTATATCATCTCACAGTTTTGGGTCAGTTCTGGATACCAATAGGGAAATGCAATGATATGGGTTACATGGCGCTGTGTCAAATAGGCCAAGAGTTTATCTTCTTGGAGCATGAATGGGATGATTTCTGGGGAGATCAGACCCGCTAAATCAACTATTTGGTGCTGCCCGTCAAAATAGCCCAACGCGCCAATGTCGTGAGCGGCTATCAGCGCATCGGGCGGCAAATTATCGGCAGCCCAGCGCGCAGTTTGAACCATTTCGCTCTCGATCCAGGCTACGTTTTCAGAAAAGGTGCGAATGCCCACCGCCCAGAACAAAAGCCCAAAAAGTAAGATGAATGTCAACCAGGAAAAACGCAAGCGACGCTGCCAGCGTGTTCGCACTTGGGGCAGCCAGCCCAGGATGTAGGTCTGCCCCAATAGTAAAAATATGGGGATAATCGGCATGATATAGCGGCCATATTGATATAAGCGCAAGCGGCTTACATAAAGCCAGGCATAACCGGCCAACCAGGCAAAAGAAAGCAAGATGGCCCAATGACGCTGTTTTAAAGACTTGAGCAAGAGCAAAATTACGCCAGGGAGAAAGACCAGGGTTGAGCCAGAGAAAAATTGTTGCAATAAAACCCATAGTTTTTCATAAAAAGGTTCAGTTTGCCATTCAGCGTATTCGGCTTGCTTGGCATAAAAGGTATTGGGCCAGGGTGTGCCCGAAAGCAAGAAGTTAAAAAGCAGGTATGGGATAAAAAAAGCCAAAAAACCGAGGCCGAGACGCATAAGCATGTTTGTTTTTTTGCGAAAACTGACGGGTTGTAGCAAGACAAACAGGCCAAGCGGCGCAAGCAGGGTGAGGCCATCGGGGCGTGCCCAAACACTTAGCCCGGTCAGGATGCCCATCAAAAGGAATTGGCTGCTATTGAGAAGCAGCATCGACAAAACGGTCGTAACCACCAGTGCGTGTAAAACCACTTCCATGCCAGAAACAGAGGCCCAAGCCAGATGCCACTCGAAAATAATGACCAGCCCTGCCCAGGGGATGCGGGTTGTGTAGGCAGGTTGCAGTTGTCGAAGGGTGAAGTCGACCCGCCAGGCCAGTAAGAAAAGCATTAGCCCGCCGAGGCAATAGGCCCAAAAGTAGGGGGAGAGATTAAGAAAAAAGCCGAGGGAAAGCAAGAATGTCCATAATGGGGATGTGGAGCCTGCCGAATTTTGCCCAGAAATAAAAGACCATTGTTGCAATGTGGCCAGATTACGAGCATAGGTGAGGTGAATCCAGGCATCGTCCAGAGGAAAGCCGGGGCGGTAAAACCAGGCGGCAGACAAAGCGTAGATCGCTGTCCCCAAAAGGGCAAAAGCGGCCAGGATAATCAGGCTTTTACGAGAGATGTTATTGGTCCCAATTGAATTCATAAACTTCCGTATCAGGCAGGGTAAACAAAAAGCGTAATTCAGAGGTTGTTTTAGACTGTGCAAAAAACGGCTGCAAGGCCTCGGGAAGGCTGATGGTTTCTAAAATGAGATAACGGGCCTGATACTGGCGAGCAGCGGCGAGAATCTGATCGAAAGAGGCGGTGGGGCTGGCAATCGCCGCGCGCCCGCTGGAAAGGTAGTAGCCAGGCGGATTAACGACCATAATCACCTCTGTCGGGCTGGCTCCAAAAGACTGTAATTTTTGTTCCACCAAGCGGTAGGTTTTGTCTGAGCTATCCCAATTGCCATTGATGACGCGAATCTGAAGGAGGAGCAGGGTGAGGATGAGGTTGAGGGCGAAGAGCATGACTCGGAAAACATGTTGAGCCTGTGGAGTAAACCAATTGCGACGGCGCGCAGCGGTAACAGCAATTTCCAATCCAAGCGGGGTTAGCGCCCAGCCAAAAGGCATGAGGGCGGCCCCAGCGTGAAAGAAACTTCCGCGCGGACCCGCAAAAGGAAAAACGAGAGACATTACCAGATATAAACCGAGCCAGGCTAGGCCAGCCAATCGCACCCGCAAATCGTGCCGCAAGCGCCAGGCGGCAAGCAGGATGAAGGGTGTCAGTAAGATTCCGCCTTGAGCGGCAAACCCTGTGCCCAGATTTTGCCAAAGGGCTGAAAGCCGGACTTGGGCGATGGCTTGCCAACCTGAGGCGAGCCAATGTCTGAGGCTGAGTTGGGAAGCGGGGTAATAGAATGTTTCACCATAAACGGTTAAAAACATGGCACGGGAACCACCAGGAGCCATAAATGTGCCAAATTCCGCCAGGTTACGGCTAAACCAGGGCAGCATGACAAGGAAGTAGCCGAAGAAAATCAAAACCAGGGCCAGCCCGCCAGGCTTAAGCCAATTGCGGAAGTCAAGGTGATGGGTTTGGTGCAGGTGAAATATGAGGCCGAGTAAGGCGAGGGGGAGCCAAAATAAGCCGTCGCTGCGGGCAAAGTTCATTAGCGCGGCGACCAGGCCAAGAGCAAAGAAGTTTTTGGGAGAATTGTCAAATAGCAGCAGGAAAAATATCGCGCCGAGCAGATTGTAAACGACAAAATTATCGGTGGTAGCAATGAAAGAGGCCTGGTAAGTGGGGAACGCTGCAAGCAGGCCAGAAAGCAGGGCCAATTCACGGCGGGTGGTGAGCCGATAGGCCAGGATTCCGGTCACGGGGGGGACGAAGGCTGCGAGCAGGATGAAGCCAAGCCGCGCTGAGTAAAAATCGTGTTGACCAGTTACCCACATCCCGAAGGCGGCAAGGATGGAGGCCAGCGGCATCCAGTAACTATGCGAGGGGTGAGGCAGGCCAACCGGGTCATCCAGATAGTTCCATATAATGATTTCGCTAAACCCGTGTCCCTGCGCGAGACGCAGCCCTCCGGCCATGTAATAATCGGCATCCATGTAGCCGGGCGAATGTTGCAATCCGGCAACGCCACAGGCAACCAGCAGGCCAACTAAAAAAAGCGCTAAAAGCTCAGAACGAGACAATGCCGCGCCTTTCGGACGAAATTTGGTCGGCCCAAAGGCGGGTGGAGCGGGCGACCCACCAACGAATCCAATATAGCGCAGCGACGGTATAAAGTGAGAGCCAGATAAAGGCGGATTGAATTTGGAAGAAAAATAAAAGCCAGGAAAGGGAAAGAAAGAGTATCAAGATGAAGAAGCTGACCCAGCGACCAATGAGAACCCAACGCTGAGACATGACCGATGCTACCAAAATGAACGATGGGAGCAAAAAAACCAACCCAGCTGGCTGAACCGGAAGCCCAGCCAGGGGGGTGATGGCTGCAGCCAGGCAAGCCGCCCAAGCCCAATGCAGGGCATTGCGCCCAATGGCTTGCTGAGACTCGAACATTAATAAAAGCAGTGAGGCGAAGGATAGGCCCCAGGCGATACGATCTCCCAAGCCGGGAAACCAAGCCTGGAATAATGAAAAAGTGGATGGCAGGCTGGCGGCGCTCCAGTTGATATACACGGCTCGCGCAAAAGAAAAAGGCCAATTGGGGTCTATGACAAAGGCGGTAGAGAATAGCAGGGTCAGGGTCATCAGCAGCCCAGCCCAAACCCGCCAGCGGGACTGGATTGTCACCCAAAAGAGCAAGAATAAGAGAAACAGGCCGCCGGTTTCTATTTGAAAAAACGAAAAGGCCATCAACATTCCGGCTAATTCATCGAGGGAGGCTTTGAGGGCCAGGACAGCGCCAAAGAGAAAGACAGCCAATAAAACCAGTCCATCTGCCGTAAGGAGCGCTTGCCACGCTGGCATGGTGAAAATTCCAAAGGCTAAAACGAACAAAAACTCAAATGGCCGGGTGGGCCATTGCGCAATGCGGATGGAAAACCAGACCAGTGCAGCTAATCCAATCTGTAAAACGATCATCCAAATAGCGCGGGCAAGCTGAATGTCGGAAAAAGCGCCGATGGGTAATTGAAGAATGAAGAGCGGCAGGGGCACGGAGATGCGCAGCGGGGCCTGGCCTGGCCCCGCTGCGCGGCCATAGGCTATTTTTTGAATTTCGTAAGTGGTCAATTCACCGTAAGGGGTGATGCCCTGCATGAGCAGGTTATTGGCGCTTTTCCAAAGGGGCAAAAAGTCGAGGCTGATAGGAACGCGTTGAACGTAATTTAAATTAGCCCAAAACAAGCCCCCCGCCAAAATGGCAACGAAAAAGATAAAGAGGAAAACGGTTAGCGTGTTGCGAATTGCGTAGGTTTTGCGATTCATATCTTCGTATTTTACCTGATTAGGGCTTGTAAAAGTATTGGTCCGCATTTTGGAAAGTTCTGGTTTTAGCACAAGATCCGCTTGCGGATTAAATTTGATTAAGCCTTTTACCACGAAAGAGCGCGAAGGAACATGATTTTTTGCTTTTCTCTTGATTCACTTTGCGCCCTTCATATATTTTGTGGTTAAAGACTTAAAAAAATTATCTATGCGGCGTTATTCCCCTAAATGAAATTCCGGTTTGAGCGGCGCAATCAGGCAAAAACAGCCAGATCTCAGCGCGACAAAAAGACAAGGCAGAAAATAATTGTGCCTTGTCTTTTTGTCGTACGGGGCAACTTGAAGATTAGTGAGTCAGAATTTGCGAAAGGAATAAGCGGGTGCGGTCTTCTTTGGGCGCATTGAAAATTTCAGTTGGAGTGCCAATTTCCACAATTTGACCTTTGTCAAAAAAGACCATGCGGTCGGCCACCGCTCTGGCAAAACCCATTTCGTGCGTCACAACCAGCATGGTCATGCCTGAGCGCGCCAGTTCTATCATGGCATCGAGCACTTCTTTAATCATTTCTGGATCTAAAGCCGAGGTTGGCTCGTCAAACAGCATGATTTTGGGCTGCATTGCCAGGGCGCGGGCGATGGCGACGCGCTGCTGCTGTCCACCCGAAAGCTGACCAGGGTATTTACGGGCTTGGTCTGTAATTCCAACCCGCTTGAGCAAGCGTAAAGCAGTTTCTTCGGCGTTTTCTTTGCTCCACTTGCGCACCTGAATAGGGGCCAAAGTCACGTTTTCGAGTACCGTCAAATGCGGAAAAAGGTTGAATTGCTGAAAAACCATGCCAGTTTCCATGCGGATCAGCTCGATGTTATGGGTATCTCCATTAAGTTCAATCCCATCCACGACAATACTGCCGCGCTGATGTTCTTCGAGGCGATTAATCGTGCGAATAAATGTAGATTTCCCGGAGCCAGAAGGCCCAAAAATGACAATCACCTCCCCTTTACGTACTTCAAGGCTGACATTTTTCAAGGCCTGAAACTGTCCGTACCATTTGCAAACATCCTGGCAAATAATAATTGGGGGTCTGGTTTCCTCACGCATGGCAATTCTCCTTTGGAAAAACTATTATAGCCGCAAACCCTATTTTTATTTCTTATTTTTTATGCCAGCCCGGTCAGCTGCGGCGCGCACAAACCCCAAAAAGAGCGGGTGCGGGCGATTCGGGCGGGATAAAAATTCGGGGTGGAACTGGCTTCCAACCATAAAAGGATGTTCCCCAATTTCTGAAATTTCAACCAGCTTGCCATCTGGAGATAAACCAGAAAAAACCATGCCCGCTTTTTCAAAATCGGCGCGATAGTGATTATTAAACTCAAAGCGATGACGGTGGCGCTCTTCAACTCGCTCAACGCCATAGGCCTGAGCCGCCTTAGAGCCAGGTTGCAAAGCACACGGGTACAACCCCAAGCGCATGGTTCCGCCCATATCGGTAATTCCACGCTGCTCCAGCATCAAATCAATCACCGGATGATCGGTAGCCCGGTCAAATTCACTTGAATTAGCATCTTCCAACCCAACGACATTGCGAGCAAATTCAACACACATCAACTGCATTCCCAGACAAAGCCCCAAATATGGGACTTTACTTTCACGCGCATAGCGGGCTGCCATAATTTTGCCTTCAATTCCGCGC
Source organism: Anaerolinea sp. (assembly GCA_020719725.1). Lineage (GTDB taxonomy): Bacteria > Chloroflexota > Anaerolineae > Anaerolineales > Villigracilaceae > UBA8950. The sequence goes on from DYPU01000036.1 coordinate 22,358, forward strand.
GACCCAAACCCACCCGGAACCAGCACCGCGTCGGCGGCTTCGATCACGTCCCAGCCTTTGTTTTTCTCCAGGTCAGCAGAGTGAACCCAATCAATCTGCACGTCCACGCCAACGGCCAGCGCCGCATGTTTCAGCGACTCGCGCACCGACATGTACGCATCGTGTAATTCGACATATTTTCCCACCAGCGCCACCCGAATCTCGGGCTTGTTAGGCAGGCGTACCTGAGCCACGAGCGTTTCCCACTCGCGCCAATCCGGCTGACGAGTGGGGTGTAGCCCCAGGCGTTCCACCACATAATCACCGACTCCAGCCCGTTCTAACAATAGCGGCACTTCGTAAAGCACCTCGGCAGTTTGCATGGGCACAACCGCGTTTTTATCCACATCACAAAACAAGGCTATCTTCTCGCATAGTTCTTCGGCCACCGGAGAATCTGAGCGGGCAATAATCATGTTGGGAGAGATACCAATCGAACGCAGCTCGGAAACCGAGTGCTGAGTGGGTTTTGTCTTCAGCTCTTCCGTTGCGCCAATAAAAGGCAGCCAGGTGACGTGAATGAAGAAAACATTCTCTCGCCCAACTTCGGTGCGTAGCTGGCGCAGCGATTCGACAAATGGCAGCGATTCAATATCCCCGACTGTGCCACCCACTTCAAGAATGACAATTTCGGCGTCCATGGTGCGCGCCACCAGTTTGATACGGCGCTTGATTTCATTAGTAATATGCGGAATAACCTGAATCGTCCCGCCCAGATAGTCACCGCGCCGCTCTTTCTGAATGACTTCGGCATAGACCTGCCCGGTTGTAAAATTGCAAACCCGATTCAGCCGAATATCAATGAAACGCTCATAATGCCCCAGGTCCAGGTCTGTTTCAGCGCCATCATCCAGCACAAAAACTTCGCCATGCTGGTAAGGACTCATTGTGCCAGGGTCGACATTGATGTAAGGGTCTAATTTTTGTACGGCCACCTTAAAACCACGCTCTTTGAGTAAAAGTCCCAATGCTGCCGCGGTAACGCCCTTCCCCACCGAACTAACCACACCACCTGTGAAAATAATATACTTGGGTTCCATTATGCCTCCATAGAAAAAGGGGTATCAAACACAAAGGAAATGGGGAGGGCCGTTTTAGCGGCGTCCTCCCCATTCGGGTAGACGTTCTTAATTAAGTTGTTCGTCTTAGATAAAAGTGGCGGGTCATCCCACCAGCTTGGTCAAATCTTCCGCTGCGCGGCGCATCTCCAGGAAGACCAGACCCAATTTTCCATCCTGCCGGGCAAGCGCGGTCAATACTGCTTCATCGCCGACAGCGATTAAGACGATAAAACCATTATTGCCTTTAATGTAAACCTGCTCCAGGCTGCCTCGTCCTAATTCTGAAGCAATTCGCTCCCCCAGGGAGAGCATTGCGGCAGACATTGCCGATACGCGGTCTTCTTCGGCGCCCTGCTGTAAAGCAGATGCCATAATTAAACCATCCACCGAAACAACTGCTGAAGCTTCAATATCAGAAGCGGAAGCCTGCATTGCGCGCAAGCGGTCTACCATTTGTTGGCTACGGGATTTGCTCATGCAATTCTCTCCAAAGCGAAAATGTTCTTAAGAGTTTACCACAATTCTTAAAATCGCGGCATATTTTACAAAAACGGGAACAAAGCCGCCAACATCAATTACCGCGCAACTGATAATTTGGCGCTTCTTTGGTGATGATGATGTCATGCGGGTGGCTTTCAATCAGGCCAGCATTGGTGATTTTGCGCAAACCAGTTTTGGCGCGCAAATCATCCAGGTTTTTCGCGCCTGCGTAGCCCATCCCAGAGCGCAACCCGCCCACCAGTTGATAGACAAAGTCTCGCAGAGTGCCTTTGTACGGGACCCGGCCTTCGATGCCTTCTGGTACCAACTTGCCACCGCCTTTTTGCCCGCTGCCATAGCGGTCTTTGCCATAGCCTTGCATCGCGCCCAGGCTGCCCATGCCGCGATATTCTTTGAAACTGCGGCCTTCATACGTCACGACTTCTCCCGGCGACTCTTCCAGCCCAGCCAGAAGCGACCCCAGCATCACGGTATCGGCCCCAGCCACAATTGCTTTGACAATATCGCCAGAATACTTGATGCCGCCATCGGCAATGACCGGTGTGCCGGTTTTACGCGCTTCGCGGACACAGTCGTAAATTGCCGTCAGTTGCGGCATTCCGGCTCCGGCCACAATGCGGGTCGTGCAAATCGAACCTGCCCCTACGCCAACTTTGATGCCTTCTGCGCCAGCTTCAATCAAGGCGCGTGTCCCTTCCGGCGTCACCACATTTCCGGCAATGACTGGCAGGCTCGGCCAATTTTGCTTAAGCCGGCGAATGGTATCGATAACGCCTTTGGTATGCCCATGAGCGGTGTCAATCACCACCACGTCCAATCCGGCATCAAACATCAGTCCAACCCGCTTATCCACATCTGGGCCAACTCCTACTGCCGCTGCCACCAACAATCGGCCACGGTCATCTTTGGCCGCATAAGGATGTTCAATTTCAGTTAAAATATCTTTAACTGTGAGGAGTCCCTTTAACTTCCCAGCCGCATCGACCAGCAGTAGCTTCTCGATGCGGTGCTTTTGTAAGAGCAGCTTGGCTTCATCGTTAGAAATTCCAACCGGAGCCGTGACCAAACGCTCACGGTTGGTCATAAACGCGCTAACCGGCAGCCCATAATCCTTCTGCACCACAAAACGAATATCACGATTGGTCAAAATTCCCACCAAGTCACCAGCACTCCCCACAATCGGCACGCCGCTAATGCGGTAATGGGCCATTAGGTTTTCAGCGTCCTGCAGGGTGGCCGTGGGGGGTAACGTCATCGGGTCGCTGATCATGCCCGCTTGTGAACGTTTTACTTTGTCCACCTCCCCGGCCTGATCTTCCGGCGAAAGATTGCGATGAATGACACCAATTCCACCCTCGCGCGCCAGCGCAATTGCCAGGCGCGCCTCGCTGACAGTATCCATCGCCGCCGAAAGCAAAGGTACATTTAACGTAATTTCACGCGTCAGCCTGGCCCGCACATTCGTCTCAGATGGCAAAACTTCACTATACGCCGGTAAGACCAATACGTCATCAAAAGTCAGCGCTTCAGAAGCATTAAAAAGTTCCTCGTTCATAATTCTCCTTCGTCTGAAACAAGTTGTTTGGACAATTCTACATCAAAACCAGTCTCCAGCCATCTATTTTGTCATGGGGAGATTCCCAATCTTATCGCAGTTTTATTTTGTTTGATTGTAACCTTCCATTTAAACTCTTTATTCACTGAAAAATTTTTAACATCCAGGATTCTTTTCCGCTCATTCTGGATGTTTTTGGA